>NZ_DATNJW010000591.1:0-6573 GCF_035603715.1 Mycobacterium sp.
CAAGAACAGCAAGGCATATCGCGCCGCCCTCGAGAAGGTGGACCGCGACAACCTCTACACCCCGTTGCAGGCCGCCAAGCTGGCCAAGGAGACGTCGTCGACCAAGCAGGACTCGACCGTCGAGGTGGCCATCCGGCTCGGAGTGGACCCGCGTAAGGCCGACCAGATGGTCCGCGGCACGGTCAACCTCCCGCACGGCACCGGTAAGACCGCTCGGGTCGCCGTGTTCGCCGTCGGTGAAAAGGCCGACGAGGCAACCGCCGCCGGCGCCGACGTGGTGGGTAGCGACGACCTGATCGAGAAGATCCAGGGCGGCTTCCTCGACTTCGACGCGGCGATCGCGACGCCCGACCAGATGGCTAAGGTCGGCCGCATCGCGCGGATCCTCGGCCCGCGTGGCCTGATGCCCAACCCCAAGACCGGCACCGTCACCCCGGACGTCAGCAAGGCGGTGTCCGACATCAAGGGCGGCAAGATCAACTTCCGGATCGACAAGCAGGCCAACCTGCACTTCGTGATCGGCAAGGCGTCCTTCGACTCCAAGCAGCTCGCGGAGAACTACGCCGCGGCGCTCGACGAGGTGCTGCGGCACAAGCCGTCGTCGTCCAAAGGCCGCTATCTGAAGAAGATCACGGTCTCGACGACCACCGGACCGGGCATCCCGGTCGATCCGGCGGTCACCCGAAACATCAACGAAGAGTGAGGAAGAGTGCTGTTCACCGCCGAGTGCTGACGGCGAACAGCGCTCTAATCTCTTAGAATCCCGTCATGCTAGGTGCCTGGGATAACGACGGCAGTCGGTTGAACCGGCCGGAGTTGACTGACTACCTCGACGCGGATGGCGGCATCGTTCTGCCAGAAGGCGCCAACCTGGTGACGTTTCTGGACCGCCACATCGCTGACATCGGCGATGCCGTCGCGTACCGCTTCCTCGACTACAGCCAGCATGCCGACGGCAAGATGATCGAGTTGACCTGGGCTGAGCTCGGCACCAGGTTGCGGGCCATCGGTGCTCGCCTGCAGCAGATCACCTCCAAGGGTGATCGGGTGGCGATCTTGGCACCGCAGGGCATCGATTACATCGTCGGCTTCTTCGCCGCGATCAAGGCCGGCGACATCGCAGTGCCACTGTTCGCGCCGGAGTTTCCGGGGCACGCGGAGCGCCTCGACGCTGTGCTGGCCGACGCCAGGCCGTCGGTGGTTTTGACGACGGCTGCCGCGGCCGCAGCGGTTCAGGAGTTTGTCCGTTCGCTGCCGCGAGCCAACAGACCGCGGGTGATCGCAATCGACGAGGTTCCCGACTCGGTCGGTATGACGTACGCCCCAGTACATCTGGACACCGACGACATCGCCTACCTGCAGTACACCTCGGGGTCCACCCGATCCCCGGTCGGCGTGGAGATCACCCATCGCGCGATCGGCACCAACGTCCTGCAGATGGTGATCTCGACAGGTATCGACTGGGACATCCGCAGTGTCAGCTGGTTGCCGCTCTACCACGACATGGGCCTGCTGATGATCGTCTGCGTGGCGGTATTCGGCACGCAGGTCACGCTGATGTCGCCGGTCGCCTTCGTCCGGCGGCCGCAACGGTGGATCCGCCAACTGGCTGCGGAGTCCAAGCACGGCCCCACTTTTGCCGCGGCGCCGAACTTCGCGTTCGAGCTGGCCGTCGAGCGCGGGCTACCCGATGACGGGGAAGATCTGGACCTGACGAATGTGGTGTCGCTGATCAACGGCTCCGAACCGGTGCGGATCGCCTCGATCGAGAAGTTCAACGCGGCGTTCGCCCCGTATGGGCTGCCGAGCACGGCGGTCAAGCCGTCCTACGGCATGGCCGAGGCGACCCTGTTCGTGTCCACCATCGAGCTGTCCGCCGGGCCGTCGGTTGTGTATCTGGACCGAGAGCAGTTGGGCCAGGGGCGCGCGGTTCGGGTGCCACGCGACGCTCCCAACTCCATCTCGCAGGTTTCTTGCGGTCGGGTGGCCCGCAGCCAATGGGGCGTGATCGTCGACACCGAGAACGAGGTGGAAGTAGCCGACGGAGAGGTCGGCGAAATATGGTTGCACGGCAACAACATTGGCCGCGGCTACTGGTCACGTCCCGCAGAAACCGAGCAGGTGTTCGGCAACAAGCTGCAGCGCCGGCTGCAGACCGGCAGCCATGCTGACGGGGCGCCGAGCGACGCCACTTGGCTGCGGACCGGGGATCTCGGTGTCTACCTGGATGGTGAGCTCTACATCACCGGGCGCATCAAAGATCTGATCATCGTGGATGGGCGCAACCACTATCCGCAAGACATCGAGGCCACCACGGCAGAGGCGTCGTCCAAGGTGCGATCGGGTTACGTCGCAGCGTTTTCGGTGCCGGCGAACGAGGTACCGGGAGCGCCCGCAGATGAGGCGGGCGAACGCGTCGTGATCGTCGCCGAACGAGCACCGGGGGCCGGCCGGGGCGATCTGCAACCGGTCATCGATGACATCCGCGCGGCAGTATCCCGTCTGCACAGCCTGCCGCTGGCCGACGTGCTGCTGGTCGCGGCCGGCGTCATCCCGCGAACCACCAGCGGCAAGCTCGCGCGGCAGGCGTGCCGGGCGCTGTATCTCAACGGCGAATTAGGCGTGCGCGGGCATTCCTGATCTTTGTGCGGCGCGGTGATATCGCGGCTCATCCGCCGCACTCGGCGATCCGGCGGCGCAGATAGTCGCGGCCTGGATCGGAACCGTTGGACGCCAACGCTTCTCGATACCAGCTGAGCGCGTCGGATCGTCGTCCTGCCCGCCGTAGTAGGTCCGCGCGTATGGACGCGACGAGATTGGACCGGGCCAGACGCGGGTCGTTGGCAACCTGCTCCAGGGCGGCCAGCCCGGCGTCGGGGCCGTCGCGGAAACCCACCGCCAGGGCCCGGTTGGCCCGTACCACCGGCGAATCGGTCATCGCCGACAACTTGTCGTAGGCCACGCAAATCGTGCGCCAGTCGGTCTGCTCCCACGACGTTGCCGTCGCATGCAGTGCGGCGATCACCGCCTGCGGCAGGTAGGGGCCGGTCGAACCCTGCGCCAGTCTAAGCCGGTCCAGACCGCGGGCGATCCGCCCGCGGTCCCATCGGCCACGGTCCTGCTCCTCGAGCGGCACCAGCGCGCCGTCGGCGTCCACCCTGGTCGACCGTCGCGAATCGTGCAGCAGCACAAGGGCTGCCAGCGCGTGCGCTTCCAACTCGGTCGGCATCAGGGTGCACAGCTCGGAGGCCAGTCGGACTCCTTCGTCGCACAACTCGTCGCGGATCGCCGACGGCCCCGCCGTCGACCAGTAGCCCTCGGTGAACACCGAATAGATGCAGCTGAGCACGTGCGGTGTGCGCTCGGGCAACAGCTCGGCCGGCGGCACCCGCAGCGGGATGTTGGCGTGCCGGACCTTGGCCTTGGCCCGGGTAATACGTTGTCCGACAGCCGTTTCCGTCTGCAGCAGCGCGCGGGCGATCTCGGCGACGGTGAGCCCGGACACCAGCCGCAGCGTCAGCGCCAGCTGTGACAATCGATCCAGGGCCGGGTGCGCGCAGGTGAACATCATTCGCAGCTCGTCGTCGCGCACCGGGTAAACGTCCACCTCGGTGCGCGCCCGGATGTCGTCAACCACCGCCGCCAATTCCTTTCCCGGGCGCACTGACTCGCGACGCAATCGGTCGCGGGCGCGGTTGCGCGCCACGGTCAGCACCCATGCGCCGGGGTTGTCCGGCACGCCGTCGCGCGGCCATGCCCGCAGCGCCTCGGCGAATGCTTCCTGGACGGCGTCCTCGGCGACGGTGAGATCGCCCGACCACCGGGCCAGCGCGGCCACGGCCGGGCCCCACTCCCGCCGAAAGACGCCGTCCAGGTTGACCATTCGAGGGCTAGAGCCCCGACACCCCAGCCAACTGCCGGACCTCGACAGCCGAAGCGGGAATCATCGACGCCAACTTGACGGCCTCGTCGCGGTCGGCGGCTGACAGCAGGTAGACGCCCGTCGCGATCTCGGCGCTCTCCGCGAACGGCCCGTCGGTGAACAGCGCCTGGCCGTCGCGAACCCGCACCGTGGTCGCAGTCGCCGGCTCGTGCAAAGCCGCGCCGCCGACGATGTGGTCGCCCGCGGCAGCGGCGAATTCACCGTGCCGCGCCGCTTCGGCCTCCCACTCCGGTGTGCCGGGGGTGTTGACGTTTCCCGGCGGCTCCAACAGCAGCGCCAGCCACTGGGCATCGGCGCGTCTCGCCCACTCGTCGTCGAAGGCGTGAAAGGCCGGCCGAACCTCGATCGCGCCGCTCTGTGCAGCGGGAATGTCGCGGGCCAGCGCGAGTGCGTCGTCAAGATTATCGGCTTCGAACACGTAGTAGCCGCAGGCGATTTCGGCGGCCTCGGCAAACGGTCCATCGGTCACCATCGGGGCTTCGGGACCACCCGTGATGCGGGCCCCGGTCGCTGACGGCAACAACGCGTCGCCTGCCCGGATCGCCGACCCGGCCTTGGCGTGGAAGCTTTGATAAGCCGCCATACCGTCAGCGCTCTCATCGGGTGTGAGTTCGCGCTCTTTGTCGATCAAGAGAGCCAAGTACTGCATCGTCGTCACCTCCGGTAGTGAGCAGAACCCTGTGTTCCACTCTCTACTCGTCCGACGAACGGCGCGGCCGGAATCCGACAGCAGGCGGAGAATTAACTTACGCTGCGGCGTCCGGCTTCAGGTAGGTCACCAAGCTGACGTCCAGCATTTCCTCGGAGAAGTAGAACTCGCAGCCGCGCAGGTACTTCATGTAGCGCTCGAAGACCTCTTCGGACTGGATCTCCACGGCCTTGGCTTTGTTGGCCTCCAGCGCATCACCCCACAGATGCAGGGTCTTGATGTAGCTTGGGCGCAGCGAAATCGGCTCGGGCACAACAAAGCCCGCCTTCTCGCCGTGCTCGACCATCATGCCGGTGGACGGCAGGCGACCACCCGGGAAGATCTCGGTGAGGATGAACTTGATGAACCGCGCCGTCTCGAAGGTGACCTTCTTGCCGCGCGCGTTCAGGTCGTACGGGTGATAGGCCACGCTGCTCTGCACGGTCATCCGCCCGTCGTCGGGCATGATGTTGAACGCGTTCTTGAAGAAGTGGTCGTAGTTCTCGAAGCCGAAGTGCTCGAACGCCTCGATGGACACGATCCGGTCGACGGGATCGCTGAAGTCCTCCCAGCCGCGCAGCAACACCTGGCGCGAACGGTTGGTGTCGAGATCGTCCAACACCTGCTGGGCGCGGGCGTGCTGGTTCTTGGACAGCGTCAGGCCGATCACGTTGACGTCGTACTTCTCCACGGCCCGCTTCATCGTGGTGCCCCAGCCGCAGCCGATGTCGAGCAGCGTCATGCCCGGCTTGAGGTCCAGCTGGTCGAGGTTCAGGTCGACCTTGGCGATCTGGGCTTCCTCCAGCGACTGGTCGTCACGCGTGAAGTAGGCGCTGCTGTAGGTCCGCGTCGGGTCCTGGAACAGTCCGAAAAAGTCATCGGACAGGTCGTAGTGCGCCTGGATGTCCTCCGGACGCGTCCGTGTCTGCGTTAAACCTTGCTTCTCGGCCATCAGCGTGTGTTAACCCTTCCTACTGCCCGGGGTATTACCCCACCATGGTGCGAGAGCACCATACCCGGGTCCATCTGACGCGGGAGTAACAACGTCGTTGTCTATTGTGCGGGTCGCGATCACTTTTCCAGGGTGAATTGGTTGACGTCGATGTATCCGACCCGGAATCCCTTGGCGCAACCGGTCAAATAATGCATGTAACGGTCGTACATCTCCTGGGATTGGATCTTGATGGCTTCGTCCTTGTGCGCCTCGAGCGCCGCGGACCAGCAATCGAGGGTCCTGGCGTAGTGCGGCTGCAGTGACTGCCGGCGGGTCAGCGTGAAGCCGCCCTTCGAGGACCGGTCTTCCACCATCTCGATGGACGGCAACCGGCCACCGGGGAAGATCTCATCGACGATGAACTTCATGAACCGGGCCAGCTCGAACGTCAACGGCATGCCGCGTTCGGTCATCTGCGCCGGCGTCAGGCCGGTGATCGTGTGCAGCAACATCACCCCGTCGTCGGGCAGGGCCTTGTTGGCCATCTGAAAGAAGTCGTCGTAGCGGTCGTGGCCGAAGTGCTCGAATGCGCCGATCGACACGATCCGGTCCACCGGCTGGTCGAACTCTTCCCAGCCGGCCAGCCGGATCTCCTTGGTGCGCGGGCTGTCCATCTCGTCCAGCGTCTTCTGCACGTGGGCGGCCTGGTTCTTGGACAGCGTCAGGCCGATCACGTTCACGTCGTACTTCTCGATCGCACGGCGCATCGTGCTGCCCCAGCCGCAGCCGACGTCGAGCAGCGTCATCCCGGGTTCCAGGCCGAGCTTGCCCAGCGCCAGGTCGACCTTGGCCTGCTGGGCTTCCTCGAGCGTCATGTCGTCGCGTTCGAAGTAGGCGCAGCTGTAGGTCTGGCTCGGGTCGAGGAACAGCCGGAAGAACTCGTCAGATAGGTCGTAGTGTGCCTGGACGTCCTCGAAATGCGGCCTGAGTTTTTCGGCCATCGCGCAA
>NZ_DATNJW010000592.1:0-2007 GCF_035603715.1 Mycobacterium sp.
CCTGGCCGCCCGCGGCGAGGTCTACGCGCCGCTGGCGCTCGTGTTCCTGTTCCCGGGGGCGGACATCGTCGTCGGGGCCAAGGTGGTCTTCATGGTCATCTGGCTGGGCGCGGCGACGTCCAAGCTCAACCGGCACTTCCCCTTCGTGATCTCGACGATGCTGGCGAACAACCCGTTCATCCCCTCGGGCGCGCTCAAGCGCGCGTTGTTCAAGCATTATCCGGATGATTTGCGGCCCAGCGGATTAGCGGGTTTCATCGCCCACTTCTCGACTGCCGTGGAGGGGCTGGTGCCGCTGCTGCTGTTCGTTTCGCACGGCGGCTGGCCGACGACCATCGCCGCGGTTGTAATGGTCGTGTTCCACCTGAACATCCTGCTGGCGTTCCCGATGGGAGTGCCGCTGGAGTGGAACGTGTTCATGATCTTCGGGGTGCTGTGGTTATTCGTCGCGCACGCACGGCTGGGCCTGTCGGATCTCGCCAACCCGCTACCGGTCGCCATCCTGTTTGCGGTCATCGCCGGAACCGTCGTAATCGGAAACCTGTTCCCCCGCAAGGTGTCCTTCCTGCCCGGGATGCGTTATTACGCCGGCAACTGGGACACCACGGTGTGGTGCGTCAAGCCCTCGGCCGACGAGAAGTTCCGCGTTGGGTCCCGCGCGCTCGGCCCCATGTACCACTTGCAGCTCGAGCGGTTGTACAAGACCAAGGAGGAGGTGCAGGTCCCCATTCATCTCGCGTTTGCCTTCCGGGGGATGAACACGCACGGCCGCGCGCTCTACACCCTGGTCCACCGTGCGTTGGCCGGCTACGACGAGGACGACTACAACTTGTGCGAAGGCGAGAATCTCTGCGCAATGGTTCTCGGCTGGAACTTCGGCGACGGGCACATGCACAACGAGTGCCTCATTGATGCGTTACAGCAGCGATGCGGGTTCGAGCCCGGCGACGTGCGGGTAGTGATCCTCGACGCGCAGCCCATCCACATCCAGCGCCAGGAGTACCGCCTGGTGGATGCGGCGACGGGCGAATTCGAGCGGGGCTACGTCGACGTCGACGACATGGTCACCACCCAACCCTGGGCGGACGACCTCCCGGTACACGTTCAACACAGCACCGCGGCCGGCCAGGCGTAATCTGGCGCCGTGGGGCGGTCGGTGTTGGCGCGTTGCAGCGCCAGCACAATCGAATTGACGCCAGGTGCTACGTCTACGACTCCGGCGGTGCCTCATGTCGCGGCTGGTACAACAGGGCACGAACCAGCGGACGCGGCCCGACGGACCGAAGCATCTGGCTGGCCGGGCGAACCCGGACCCGCTTCGGCCACCAGAACCAGCGTCCCATGATCGTCATGATCGACGGCGTGATCAGCGTTCGGACAACGAAGGTGTCGAACAACAGGCCGATACCGATCGTGGACCCGAACTGACCGATTGCCCGCAGATCGCTCGAGAGCATCGCGGCCATCGTGACGGCGAACACCACACCGGCAGCAGACACCACTGGGCCGGTCACACCCACGCCGCGGATCAGCCCCGTGTTCAGGCCGGCGCCGATCTCTTCTTCGATTCGGGACACCAGCATCAGGTTGTAGTCGGACCCGACTGCCAGGAGCACGATCAGGGCGAATTCGGTTGCCACCCAGTGCAATTGGAAGTGACCCAGGTGTTGCCAGATGAGCGTCGAGAACCCGAAGGCGGCCCCCAGCGACAGCACAATCGTGCCGACGATGACACCCGCTGCAACCAGAGCGCGGGTGACAAGCACCATGATGATGAAGATCAGCACGATCGACGCCACCGCGGCGATCAGCAGGTCGTACCAGGCGCCGGTGGCGATGTCGTGGAACGTCGCGGCCGTGCCGCCAAGGTAGATGTCGGCGTTCTCCAACGAAGTGAGTTTCAGCGCCTCTTTGGCCGCATTGCGCTCCTGATCGACGGACTTGATGCCCTCCGCCGTCGCGGGATCCACGGCGTGAGTGATGATGAAGCGCGCGGCCTTGCCGTCG
>NZ_DATNJW010000593.1:0-5133 GCF_035603715.1 Mycobacterium sp.
ATCAGCAGCCACACCTCAGGCGTGCGATATCACCGGGGCGCAAATTACTGCGCCACCCGAGATGCGTTTGCAGCGCGGACATATCACCATACGGGTTCAAACCGAACAAAGTCGGAGAAAAGAAGCGGAACGACTCAGCGCAGCGCCGGTAGCACCTGGTCGGCAAGCAGGTGAACCGACTTCCACGCTTCGTCGACCGGCATGCCGCCGACCAGGGGATGCAGCACCAGCGGCCCGTAGTCGGGAGCATCGCGGACTTCGGCGATCAGTTGACCGGGAGTCAGGAAGCGGTACCGTCCCGACTCCCGGACGTCTTCGAGCGTCTGAACACCGGGTAGGTGCATCAACGATCGTTGGTCAGCCGACCAGCCGCCGTACGTGACTGCCTCCCACAGGATGTGCTCGCCGAGCTCGGCCCAGGCCCGGTCAGGATCCTCATGTAGATAGATCATTCCGCGGTTGACCGGCCCGGGCATGATGACCAACGGCGTCAGGCCGACCTCGGCACAAAGCTCGCGATAGTGAGCCGCTACGTCGGGCAGGTGATCGGCGAGGCTGAGCGGCAACCGAAACCGCGCCGCCCTTCGTGCGGTGACCCGGGCACCGCCGCCAACGTACAGCGGTGGATGTGGCCGGGTCCACGACCCTATCTCCGCCCACACCGCCAGCATCCGCTCGATCAGACTGTCCATCAGTTGGCCGCGTTGGCTGAAATCGACTCCAAGCGAGTCATATTCGACCGTGCGGTAACCCAGGCCCACCGTGGTGTGCAGTCGACCGCGGCTCATGTTGTCGACCAAGGCGATGTCCTCGGCGAGCCGGACAGGGTTCCACAGCGGCCCCAGCGCGCAGTCCACGCTGGCGATCAGCGTCTTCGTCTGTGCCAGAAACATTCCGGCGGCCAGTATCGGGTTGCAACTCCATCCCTGTCCGGTGGCGTGGTGCTCGTCGATGCTGACCGTGAAGATCCCCCGCGACTCGCCCCATTGCGCCAATTCGATTGCAGCCCGGATCAGTTCGCCTTGGATCCGCGGCTCCCCCTGCGGCGAGGCGAAGTTGAAGCGCAGCACCGGAAGCACCATGCCAACCCTCCGGCTACGCGTCGGCCGGCGGCGCGGCCGACTTCAGGAACGCGGGAAAGTCCGGGAACAATTTGCGGTCGACGATCTCGACACGGGTGCCGAACGCGTCGATGTAGTAGGCGAACAGCGCCAAATCCGGCGGCGAAATGTCGGCGGTCGCCTCGAAGGCAAAGCCGTTGGCCTCCAGTGCTCGCGCGGTTTCGGCGAGGTCGTCGACGAAGTAGCCCAAGTGGTGCACCGAGTTGCCCGCTGCTGCCGTCCAGGGACTTTCCGGTACCTGCTGGATCAGTTCCACGTGCGGGCTCTGCAGCGAATAGACGAATGTCGAGGTGAGTTCCCGGGTTCCGTTCACGGTGCGAAACGGCAGCGTGTACGTCAGCGGGGTGATCCATCGGTAACCAGCCACCGCGCTGAGCCGTTCCATCGCGGCATCGAGGTCGGGAACGACGATGCCCGTGTGATAGTAGTCCTCCGGATTGAGTGCGAATGTCATTGATTTCCTTACAGTTTCAGACGCAATCGGATGCGCCGTCGACGACGAATACTGCGCCGCTGGTGTAGCTGCTTTGCTCGGTGCACAGAAACGCGATGGTGGGCGCGATCTCGGCGACCGATCCGAACCGCCGCAGCGGGATGTGGGCCAGCTCGGCCTCGACCAGTTCGGCAGCGCCGTGCATCGGCGCGGTCATCGGGGTGTCGATCGCACCCGGCGCCACCGCGTTCACGCGAATTCCCTTGCCCGCCCATTTGACCGCGAGATTTCGGGTGATGTTGACGATGCCGGATTTGGCGGCCCCGTAGCCGGGCACCAGCGCGACGGAGCGCAACGCAGACATCGACGCCAGATTGACCACGCTGGCGCCCCCCGCCGCTGTCGATGCTTTGAGCGCGCCGTACAGGCCGACCGTCAGGCGGTACGGCCCCGTCAGGTTGAGCGTCACCGAGGCTTCGAAACCGTCCGGCTTCGACTCATCAAGGCCGCCCGGGAAATTCGCGCCCGCGTTGTTGACCAGGACGTCGAGTTGGCTGAAGTTGCCCACCACCGCGTCCACCGAGTCGCGATCGGTGATCCGGAGCTGGTGGTACGCCATGCCCGACAGGTCCGCGTCGTAGTCGGCCGCCGACGGTTTGGTGCCGGTGATGGTGACCTGCGCGCCGGCGTCGCGAAACAACGACGCGGTGGCGTGTCCGATCCCGCTGGTTCCACCGGTGATCAACACCGTGGTCCCGGTGAAGTCGAAGCTGACCCGCGCGGTCATGCGTTTCTCGCTATTTGTTCGGTGATCCAGGCTCGCTCCCAGAAGTTGGTGCTGTCGCTCAACAGATTTTCGTGGGCCTGCGTCAGCACGTCGCGCGCTCCCGGATGATCGGCGGCCACCAGCTCGGCCAAGTGGATGGCGTGCAGCGGACGTCCCGCGGCCAGGTGCTCGCGTGCCCGCTGCACGAGCGCGTCGGCGCCGGCCAGCTCGACGACATCGGCGGCCACCTCGTCGAATCCAACCGGGTAGAGCTCGGTGGTGGAGCGGTGGTGAAACCAGCCGGAGTAGTTCTCCCAGATGGCACGCACATCCCACGCGACCTTTCCGTAGCCTTGGCCTACTTCGTATTCCGGCGGCACGGTGATTTCGCGCATCAGAGTCCGAACATCCTTGCCGGCGTTCATGCCTGCCACCGTCTGGTCGTGAATGTACTGGATGGCGTCGCGTAACCGGGTCAGCTCGGCGCGGATGCGTTCGGCGCCGGCGATCGGCGCGAAGTGACCGGTCACCAGGAGTTCGGGTTGCAGCTCACGGACCCGCTCCACCGATGCGATCGCGGTGAGCGCGTCTCGATACCGGTCGCCGCGCATCGTAACGAGGTTGGGAATGTGCCCGAAGATGGGCCCGAAGGTGTTCCCGCACAGACAAATTCGCTCGTCGGGTAGCCACAGCACCAGCGAGTCGTTGGTCTCGCCGCCCGGCACCGCGATCAGGTCTATCCGGCGACCGCCGACGTTCAGCGTGAGGGTGTCGTCGAAGTCGAGGTCGACGACCGGGATGCTCTGTCCCGGCAATCGCTTGGTGCCGAGTCGACGTTGGATGGCCTGAATGCCGGTCGACAGGGTGTTTTTGAACGCGAACGCACTGCGGTTGGCCCGGTACGGGATCAGCCGCTCGTTGTCGTCACGCCACAATGTCCAGTTCGACTGTGCGACAACCGTTGTGTCGGGATCGCGGACACTGTCCAGACCGCCGACATGATCGACGTGCCCCTGCGTGAAGACGATGTATCGCACCGGCGAGGAGTCGACAGCGTCGAAGTTGGCCCGGTGCACCGGCCCCTCGAAGCCCATGCCGGTGTTGACGATGACCCGGCCTTCGTCGGTGGTCAACAAGTACGAATTCGACAGGCCCGGTGAGCACCACAGCCCGGGGGCGATCTCCTCGGCCCGGTCGGCGCACGCCGGGGCCAGGCCGTCCGCACCCGGCCGGCTGCGATAGATGGGTTCGAACATCGCTGTGGACTCCTTCATTCGGGCCGGACGTCGAACCGGTCGAAGTAAAAGTCGAACCGCTGCCGCAGCTCGTCGGGCGAGATCCCGAAGTGTCGTTGCAGGTCATAGCGGATGCTGCCGTGCTTACCGCGCGGATTGCCGTCCAGGTACTGCTGGAAACGTCCACGCACCTTCGGCGTCAATTCGACGCCGCCACAACGGTAAAGCTGGTCGAGCAACGGCATTTCATTGCCGTTGAGGTGGTGGAAGCTGACGTCGATGCTGCGCTCGGCCGGTATCAGCTCGCGGTCGCGCACCCAGGCACTGAGTAGTCGCTCTACGCGGTCGCTCCAGTAGTCCAGCAGCCAGCCCGGCTCGATACTTTTGCGGCGCAGCCGATCTGAGTACGCCATCATTGTGATCGCCGACTGGATGACCGCGACCGGATCACGGTGGGTGAATGCGACTGTCGCGTCGGGGAAGGTCGCGATCAGCGGTCCGAGTTGCTCGCAGTGCTGCGGGCTTTTGAGGATCCAGGTTCGCGGGCCACGCAGGAACGTCAACGCCTGCAACACCTTCTTCATGTAGGCGTAGTGCCGATTCTGATCGAGGCTCAGGTAGTAGTCGCGCCAATCCGGTACGCGTGCATGCCATTCCAGTACGTAGGCGGCAAGGTCCAAGTCGAGCAGCTCGACTTCTTCCTCGATCGCTTCGGGGAACCGGTCGTGCATGGCCGCTACCACGGGGGCACTCGCCATCAACGCGTCGTGCTCGGCCTTCGCCCGCGCGTAGCGGGGATCGACGCCGAAGGTGTCGGGGCCGTCGCCGACAGCGGGGATCGGATCCTGGCTTTCCCAGTACGGCAGCGCCCGTCGGCGCGGATCGGCGGCGATGAGGTTCACCAGATGTGTGGTGCCTGACCGCGGCATACCGACGACGATGAACGGCTTCTCGATCGGGATCGACTTGATTTCGGGATACCGCTTGATGAGCTCGGTCAGCGACAGCCGGTTGCGCAACAGGCGAACGACTCGTTGCCGCAACGACGAGCGGGTGAGCTGCGTCAGACCTGCGTCCGCTTCGATCGCGGCGACGTGTGCCGCCAGCCGCTCGCTGAAACCGTCGTTGTCGTCCAGATCGTCGCCCACCCCCGCCTGAACGACGGCTTCGGCGAACATCCGGTCGATGTCGAATTCGACGGGCCTGGCTTCGGTGAATTCGAGAATCTGACGCTGGACCTCGGTCAGCCGGGGCGACGTCAGGTCGTCGAAGTCGATGTCAGCGACGTCGCGGTCCGCTGAAACCACAGGCCGCCTCCTCGACTCGATGCCGAATGCAGACTAGCGCCCAGGGCTGCGGCGTTTAGTCGCATCCGTCTGGGGTACGCCAAGTCAAACCGGGCCGCCCAGCCAACTGCCCGTAACCATCGACTTTTCGAACACTGGAGGTATGGGGCATGTCCGAGATGATCATTCAATCGCCCGACGACGTGATCGCGTTCCTGAAAGCTCAGCACAACCTCATCGAGGACATGTTCGACCAGGTGCTGCACGCGACGGACCCGGAGGCCCGGGAGAA
>NZ_DATNJW010000594.1:0-19854 GCF_035603715.1 Mycobacterium sp.
GAAGCCGGCCACGCAGTCGCCGACGCTTTCCGGCGGCTCGATCTGAATGGTGGCGTGATCGAGGCCGCGTTCGGCCAGAATGGCCCGCGCGTCGCTGAGCACCCGCGCCGAGTTTTCGCAGCTGGTCAGGTGCGCGGTCACCATGTCCTTGCCCGGCACCAGCGTCCAGACGTGCAGATCGTGCACCTCCGTCACGCCGTCGACGGCCGCCAGCGCGGCGCGCAGGTCGTCGACGTTGATGTGGCTGGGCGACGATTCCGACAGGATCCGCAAGGCGGCTGCGGCCAGCGACAGCGCCCGGGGCAACACCCATAGCGCGACCAAAACGGCGACCACCACATCGGCGTAGGGCCAGTGCGTGGTGATCGTGACCACGCCGGCGATCAGCACACCGACGCTGCCGACCATGTCGGCGATCACCTCCATGTAGGCGCCCTTGACGGCCAGGCTCTGCGTCGAGTCCGACCGCAGCAGCAGCGCGACCGCCACATTGGTGGCCAGCCCCACCAGCGCCACGACGACCATCGGGATACCGGGCACCTCGGGTGCCTGGCCGATCCGCCCAATCGCCTCACGCAGGATCAGCGTCGCCACCCCGATCAGCAGTACGGCGTTGGCGACGGCGGTGAACACCTCGGCGCGATGCCAGCCGTACGTGCGGGCCGGCGACGTGCTGCCGCGCTGGGCGAGGATCACCGCGCACAAGCCCATGAAGGTGGCGGCGACGTCGGTCAGGATGTGCCCGGCGTCGGCCAGCAGCGAGATCGAGCCGATCGTCAGCGCGGTGGTCAGTTCGACGACGAAGAACCCGCCGAGCAGCGCGGTGGCTATCGCCAGTCTGGGTGCCGGGGTACCGGGGCTCGCATGATCATGGCCTGCACCCATAACCAGCAATATATGCGGAGTTACGCATGTATTGCAAGGGCGTCTGCACCGAGATCGACGCCGGCGCGGCCTTCTGTCGAACTTTCCCGCGTTGCCGTCGACTTCGGCGACACAGGACGGGGAGCTCAGAATCCGTGGCGCCAGAACTGCATGAGCCCGGCTCCGGCCTGCCACAACAACCGGGGCACTCCGGAAAGTTCGAAGACGAAGTCGACGAGCTCGAAAAACCAGTGGTTCAGCGGCGGCGCGAGCAGCAACAAAAACAGCAGCAGAAAACCGTACGGCTTGAACTGCGCCAGGGCTCGCTGGGTCTCTGGGCTCAGATGCGGCTCCAACGCGTTGTAGCCGTCCAAGCCGGGAATCGGCAGCAGGTTCAGCAGCAGCGCGGTGATCTGCAGGAAGCCCAGGAACGCCACCCCGGCCCACAAGACCGGATGTAGCGGGTCGAAGAAAAGATTGGTCACCTCGAGGAGCAGCACGGCCAACACCAGATTCGCCGCCGGACCGGCCAGGCTGACCAGCGTGCGTTGCTTGTTCGTCATGTACGACGTCCGTACATACACCGCGGCGCCCGGCAGGCCGATCCCGCCGATCGCGGTGATCGCGATGGGCACCACGATGGACCACACCGGACTGACGTAGCGCCGCGGATCCATGTCCAGGTAGCCCCGCAGCGCGATGTCACGATCGCCGGATCGCCAGGCAGTGAAGGCGTGCCCGAACTCGTGCAGGCACAGCGACACCACCCAGCCGGCGATCACGAAGATGAACACCGCGACGTAAGCCAGCGGCCCTACATTGTCGCCTACGAAATACGCTAGCGCGCCGCCCAATGCCGTCAGGCCGACGATGGCCCAGAAGATCGGGCTGGGCCGAACCGACTGATGCAGATCGCGGGCGCTCACGGAACGAAACTACCGGACCAGCAGCCAACCCTCGGTGTTCCGGTAGATCGTCGAGCGCCGTGCAACGCGTGGCGCGACCACACCATCGCGGACCACCGAGATGTCGATTCCACCCAGCTGCGCGGCCCGGCCGGTCAGCCAGCGGCGCGACCGGCCGCCCATCACGCGGGCGCGCAACCCGGGCAGCGCCGCCGTCGGCTCGATCCGGACACCCGGGACATCGCCGTCGAACAACACGTCGTCGTCGACAACGGCCTCGCCGTGCAGCACCGGCGTGTCGCCGCTCGGCCTCCATTCGGCTGCCCCGACGATCGCGGACCCGGTCTCGTCGCGAATCAGCGGTACCCGCTGCGCCGGTCGGCGCCGCGCCCGGCGGGCCGCTCGGCTGCCGGCAGGTAGGCGGTAGGCGCGGGTGGCCTGCGTGCGGCGGCGCGGAACGTATGCCACCTCGACGTTCAGCAGCTCGGCGCGCAGCAGCCGGGTCAGCACGGATGCAAGGTCGGCGTCAGCGCCGACCACCACCACCCGTCGCGCTGAGGCCAGCGAGGCGTCAATGTCGACGGGATCAATTACCCTCAGCCGCGTCAGCGATCGCGGCACGCGACGGCCATCGAACATCACTACGGCGATGTCAGGGTCGTTCACGGGCCTCCTCGCAAACAGCTGCGATAGTGTGGGTCACCGGCTGGACCACAATAAGCGGCAAAAATGAGTGGGAGAAACGCCATGCCGGCAATCGTCCTGATCGGCGCCCAGTGGGGCGACGAGGGCAAGGGCAAGGCCACCGACCTACTCGGCGGCCGCACCAAATGGGTGGTGCGTTACCAGGGCGGCAACAACGCGGGACACACCGTGGTGCTGCCCAGCGGCGAGAACTTCGCCCTGCATCTCATCCCGTCGGGCATCCTGACGGCCGGCGTCACCAACATCATCGGCAACGGCGTGGTGGTCGATCCGGGCGTGCTGCTCGACGAGCTGAAGGGCCTCGAAGATCGCGGCGTCGACACCTCGAAGCTGTTGATCTCGGCCGACGCACATCTGCTGATGCCCTATCACGTCGCCATCGACAAGGTGACCGAGCGCTACATGGGCAGTAAGAAGATCGGCACCACCGGCCGCGGTATCGGGCCGTGCTACCAGGACAAGATCGCCCGTATCGGGATCCGGGTCGCTGACGTGCTCGACGAGGAAATGCTGACCCACAAGATCGAAGCCGCACTGGAATTCAAAAACCAGGTGCTGGTCAAGATCTACAACCGCAAGGCGCTGGACGCGGGGCACGTCGTCGAGGCCCTGTTGCAGCAAGCGGAGAGTTTCAAGCACCGCATTGCCGATACGCGGCTGCTGCTCAACAACGCGCTGGAGGCCGGTGAGACTGTCCTACTGGAAGGCTCGCAGGGCACGCTGCTCGACGTCGACCACGGAACGTATCCCTATGTGACGTCATCGAATCCGACCGCCGGCGGCGCAGCCGTCGGCTCTGGCATCGGCCCGACCCGGATCACCACCGTGCTGGGAATCCTGAAGGCCTACACCACCCGCGTCGGCTCCGGCCCCTTCCCTACCGAACTGTTCGACGAGAACGGCGAATACCTGTCCAAGACCGGCGGCGAGTTCGGTGTGACTACTGGCCGGCGTCGCCGCTGCGGCTGGTTCGATGCCGTCATCGCCCGCTACGCCACCCGGGTCAACGGGATCACCGACTACTTCCTGACCAAGCTCGACGTGTTGTCCAGCCTCGAAACGGTCCCGGTCTGCGTCGGCTACCGCGTCGACGGCAAAGAGACGTCTGAGATGCCGATGACCCAAAGCGAGCTGCACCGCGCCGAACCGATCTACGAGGAACTACCCGGCTGGTGGGAAGACATCTCCGAGGCACGCGATTTCGACGACCTGCCGGCCAAGGCTCGTGATTACGTGTTGCGACTGGAAGAGCTTGGCGGAGCGCATATTTCGTGCATCGGCGTCGGTCCGGGTCGCGAGCAGACCATCGTGCGGCGTGACGTTCTTGCGGCCCGCCCATGACCGATCCCTCGCAGAGTCCAGAACAACTCGACCCCGACTACGACCATCACGGCGGCTTCCCGGAATACGGCGCCGCCAGCCCGGGCCCCGGGTTCGGCCGGTTCGTGGCAGCAATGCGGCGGTTGCAGGATCTGGCGGTGTCTGCCGACCCCAGCGACGATGTCTGGAATGACGCCGCCGAGCACGCCGAAGCCCTGGCTGATCAGCTCGCCCCGTTCAAGGCCCCCGAAGGCCAGGCCCCGGCGGGCCGTTCGCCGCAACTGCCCGGAATGGGCAGCCTGCTGCTACCGCCGTGGACGATGACCAGGTACGACCCCGACGGCGTGGAGATGCGCGGCCACTTCACCCGGTTCCACGTCGGCGGTAACGGTGCGGTGCACGGCGGTGTGCTCCCGCTGCTGTTCGACCACGTCTTCGGAATGGTCGTGCACGCCGCTGCCCGGCCGATCAGCCGCACCGGCTTCCTGCACGTCGACTACCGCAAGATCACCCCGATCGACACGCCGTTGACGGTCCGGGGTCACGTGGCGGCGACGGAGGGCCGCAAGGCCTTTGTCCGCGGCGAACTGCTCGACGGCGACACGCTGCTGGCCGAGGCCAACGGCTTGATGGTGCGGCTGCTACCCGGCCAGCCGTAGGGGCTGCGAACTGCGCGACGTCGGTCACACGAGCAGCGCACCTATCCTTGAGCAGCGTAACTAGGGAGAAGGTGGAACCGGTGGCTGACGTCAGGCCGCAGAACGAGTTGACTCACGCGCACCGCGATGGCCGCGGGCCGACGGTGATGCTGCTGGGGTCCGGAGAGTTCAGCCGCGAGCTGGCGATCGCGCTGCAGCGGCTGGGCGCGCACGTGATCGCCGCCGAGCGGTACGCCGATGCGCCGGCGCATGGCGTGGCCGACCAGGCACTGGTGGTCAACATGACCGACGCCGACGAGCTGGGTGCCGCGATCAGACGGCTACAGCCGCAATTCGTGGTGACGGCCTCCGACGTCGTCGCGACGGACGCATTGCTCGCAGCGGCCGAAGCCGGTACCGCCGAGGTGGTGCCCACCCCGCACTGCGCCAGGCTCACCGCCGACAGGGAAGGCATGCGCCGGCTGGCCGCCGACGAACTGGGCCTGCCCACCGCTCCGTTCTGGTTCGCGGGTTCGCTCGACGAGCTGCGCGCCATCGCCGACCACGCCGGTTACCCGTTGCGCGTGCAACCGGTGGCTGCCGTCGGCGGCGAAGGGCAGTCCGTGGTCCTGCTGCCAGGCGATCTCGAGTCGGCCTGGCAGCGTGCAGTTTCCGCCGGTGGCCGACTGGCCCACAGCCGGGTGGTGGCCGAAACTCTGGTCGAGATCGACTTTCACGTCACTCTGCTGACGGTGCGCAGCATCGGGCCGACGGGGCCGACGCTCGACTTCTGTGCGCCGATCGGTCATGGCGAGGCCATTGGTGACGTGCAGGAGTACTGGCAGCCGCAGGACATGACCCCCGCCGCACTCGATGCGGGCAGGTCGATCGCGGCCCGGATCGTTAAGGCGCTGGGTGGCCGCGGTGTGTTCGGGGTGGAGTTGATGGTCCGCGGGGACGAGGTCTACTTCAGCGACGTCACCGCCCGGCCGTTCGAGAGTGGCCTGGTGACCACGCGCACCCAACGACTCTCGGAATTCGAGCTGCAGGCCCGCGCCATCCTGGGACTTCCGGTCGACACGATCATGATTTCGCCCGGCGCCGCGGAGGTGATCTACGCGGGCGGTGCAGTCCAGGGTCCGCATTCCGGTGGTGCGCTCGCCGATGCGCTGCGCAGGCCGGAAAGCGACGTGCGGGTGTTCAGCCACGACGCCTCCGAAGCTCGGCGCCCGTTGGGGGCCGCCGTCGTCACCGCCGCCGACGTGACCGCTGCGCGCAGCCACGCGCGCGAGGTGTCGACCGCGCTGCGACGGCTCTGGTAGCCCGCCGCGGCGTCGAGGCCAGAAGCTTCCGCTACGCAGGAGATCTCACACCTGACTGTCAAGACAGAATCGAGACAAGGTCGAGACAGCAGAGCTGTGAGCTGCGGAAACGGTAAGCATGGAACATGTGCTCGACACCCTGACCGACCAAACGAGTGAAGAAACCATGTGCGGAATCGCTTCGGCGCGGGTGCGCCGCCGCGCGTGCTTTTAGTTCGTGCCGGGTTTGAGCGCCCCCGCCAACAGCCTCTCAACTGCCGACTGGGCTTTAACGCGGGCGTCGTCAAGATCTGTTGACCTACTGGCCATGCTGGCGAACAGCGCGGCAACCCTGGCGGTGCGTATTGCGATCTCACGCCAACGTTCGGGGGAATGGCCGACCTCGTCGGCGATGACTTCAATCGAATGGCTGCGCGCTTCTTTCTCGGCGTCGGGGTCCAGCGACGCCAGGATGAGTCGCAGCGCAACGACACCGTCAGCGGAGTCAGTCATTTAGCTAGCGTATCCCGGAGCGACAAGGGTCAGTCAGGTCTCGTGCAAAGGTCTTAGACCGGGCGCTCCGAACCCCGCGCCGCTGCTGTCATGCTGTGCGGCCGCGCCGACCCGGCGTTCGTCGTCTGCTGCTTCGCTCTGGGTCGGGAACATCGTTCAGCCACCATTAGGCTGCTTGTCATGCACGGATATTCGGGCGGGAAATGCGTCCTCCGGGGTGTGCAAAACCACAGGTCAGGGGCTATGTCATGAGTCGATACGCAGGAGATATCACCCCCGAGCAGGCATGGAAGATGCTCAGCGAGAACCCTGAGGCGGTTCTGGTCGACGTACGCACCGACGCCGAATGGCGCTTCGTCGGAGTGCCCGACCTGGCCAGCCTGGGCCGCGATGTCGTGTACATCGAATGGAACGCTTCCGACGGCAAGCCCAACGAAAACTTCGTGGCCGAACTGTTGGAGCACGTTCCGGCCCGCGACGATCGCCCGGTGGTGTTCCTGTGTCGCTCGGGCAACCGCTCGATCGGGGCGGCCGAGGCCGCCACCGAGGCCGGCATAGCCCCGTCCTACAACGTGCTCGACGGTTTCGAGGGTCAACTTGACGGCGACAGTCATCGCGGCGGAAGAGGCTGGCGGGCAATCGGTTTGCCGTGGAAGCAGACATGACTGACGAGCCCAAGCAGGTGCCGTCGGTCCGCACGCCATTACAGCTGCCCGACGGCGTCAGCCAGGCCACAATCGGTGTGCGCGGCGGCATCTTGCGGTCGCAGTTCGAAGAGACCGCCGAAGCCATGTATCTGGCGTCCGGCTACGTCTACGGCTCGTCTGCCGAGGCCGAGCAGGCCTTCACCGGCGAAGTCGATCGCTACGTCTACTCGCGGTACGGCAACCCGACGGTCAGCATGTTCGAGGAACGCCTGCGCCTGATCGAGGGTGCCCCCGCGGCATTCGCCACCGCGAGCGGGATGGCGGCGGTCTTCACCTCGCTTGGTGCGTTGCTGGCGGCCGGTGACCGGCTGGTCGCCGCGCGCAGCCTGTTCGGGTCGTGTTTCGTGGTGTGCAGCGAGATCCTGCCGCGGTGGGGCGTCGAGACTGTGTTCGTCGACGGCGACGACCTATCTCAGTGGGAGAAGGCGCTTTCCGTGCCTACCCAGGCGGTGTTCTTCGAGACGCCGTCGAATCCGATGCAATCGTTGGTCGACATCGCCGCCGTCACCGAGCTCGCGCACGCGGCTGGGGCGAAAGTCGTGCTGGACAACGTTTTTGCGACTCCGCTTCTGCAGCAGGGCTTTCCGCTCGGTGTCGACGTGGTGGTCTACTCGGGTACCAAGCACATCGACGGGCAGGGCCGAGTGCTCGGTGGGGCTATCCTCGGCGACAAGGAATACATCGACGGCCCGGTGCAGAAGCTGATGCGTCACACCGGGCCCGCAATGAGCGCCTTCAACGCCTGGGTGATGCTGAAAGGCCTTGAGACGTTGGCAATTCGGGTCGACTACCAGAACGCGTCGGCGCAGCGGATCGCCGAATACCTGGAAGGCCACTCCGCGGTGCGGTGGGTTCGCTACCCGTTTTTGACGTCGCACCCGCAGTACGACCTGGCCAAGCGGCAGATGTCCGGCGGCGGCACGGTGGTGACCTTCGAGCTCGACGTCCCTGACAGTGCGGCCAAGCAGCGAGCTTTCGAGGTACTGGACAAACTGCAGTTGATCAACATCTCCAACAACTTGGGGGACTCGAAATCCCTTGTCACCCACCCGGCGACGACAACCCATCGCGCAATGGGGCCCGAAGGACGTGCGGCTATTGGGTTGGGCGACGGGGTAGTTCGCATCTCGGTGGGGCTGGAGAGCACCGATGACCTGATTGCCGACATCGACAGGGCTTTGAGCTAGGAGTCCGCTGAGAGTTTCCTGGTCATCGGCAATCTGCATGTCCGACAATCGATGTTGGCGCGATGGTTGCTCGTTACGCCGTTATTCATCTTGCCGTTGTTTAGTCTTCTCAGTCGATTTGGTCTGCTAAGAAGCTTCGGCGGGATAGTAACGACACAGCGAGTACGGTCGATACCCAGAACGACGGTGCGTATCGCAGCGTCTACCCCTGACTGCACTGGGCCAGATATGGAGTGACCTGAGTGATATCGTGCATCAGCCGGCCGCGGACGTCACCTCATCCGCTGACCGGCAATTTCTATGAATGGGCCGTCGTGGTCGATGGTGACGAAATTCCCTGGCAGAGCTACGCGGGCCCACTGAGATTCGACGAAACCGACTTCGCCATCGCGACGCGCAAGCTGCTGTCGATCGAACCCGAGGAGCTCCCCGAGCTGGTCGGCGAGCATGTCGAATTCTCGTCGCCAAGCGAGGAACAGCCGCGTCTGATGGTGCATTCGACCACGCCGTACGCCAGCAGCTTCGAAACCGATCTCACCGCGATGGTGGAGGGGCGGCCGCTATTGGACCTCACCACGTATGTGGAGACTCGCGGACTCTACCTTGCCCGCAGTGGCGATCTCGTTGTCGGACGGACGCTGCCATGGCGGCGCGGTGCCGCGCCGAGCGGCGTTGAGCGCCTGGTACTTCCGGATGCGGACTACTACTACATGTCTCAGGCGCTGCTGCGTCGCGCGGTCGACGGTGGCGACCGCGATCCGGTGATGCGCCAGATCATCGAGTTTCTGCGAGAGAACCCTTCAACGGTGGTGTGCCCGTATGACTTTGAACCCGAGTTCCAGCTATTCGTGACGTGGTTGGCCCGGATCACCGGGCTTGGCCGAATCCGCGTCGACGCCAACGATTCTCGCCTGGGGGTGTGGAACCGTAAGCGCATGCTGCATCCGACGGTCGGGGCCGCATTGAGTCTGGAGAGCCAGGTGGCCGGCCAGCCGGGCGCAGTCATTTTGGAGCACGAGCACCGGGCGAGCGAGGCGTTCAAAGTCCTGCAAACAGCCATTCCCGTGCTACCCGGTTATGCGGTTACGTGGCAAGAGGATTGCGAAGATTTCGTTCGCGATCTTCTTCGGGCGGGCGACCTCCTGCAGGACCGGTACGGGCTGTCGCGTGCTTGCTTGAAGCCGTCCGAAGGCGCCAACGGCGGCCGGATCGTGCCGAATATCGAACTCGACGACACCCGGCGTCTCGAGGAGCTTGCGACCGCCGCGTGGAAGTTGGGCGGTGACCAAGTCCTCGAAGCGCACGTCACCTACTTCGAAAAAGAAGTCGGCGGTGAACGGATCCTGACCACACCGTCAGCCCATGTGCGCTCGGGCACGCTGCTGGACGGTCTGACTTTGCAGTTCATGCGCGGCACGTCGTGGAAGGGCAACATCTACCTGAGCGCCGCGGACTGGGAAAACCTGGGTCTGGACCCGGGCCTCTACATCGGGCTGCGAAAGACGATGACCGAACTCCATCAACGACTGGGTTTGCTGCACTGCGGCATCGACTTCGCCGTCGGCACGGTGGGCGGCGTTTTCGGCGACACGGTGGTGGCCGCTGTTCAGGACATCAACCCGAAAGTCACCGGTGCCCTGTTCTTACGCGAGTTCATGGCGCGCCATCCCGAGATCGGCGTCGGGGCTGCGACACGCGTGCTCAGTCCCGAGGCGACGGAAAGCGCCGAGAACATCCGCTCGCTGGTGTCGGAATTCTGCACGGCCGAACAGCCTTGCGAGGAGGTCGCCGTCGTGCCGGGCCGGTGGGCGATGATCGCAACCGCGGGGCCGACGTCGGTATCGGCCGGAGCGCAAGCGTTGACCCTGGAGCGGATGCTTGCCACGTCGCGGTGATGTGATGACGGCGAGATAACAATTGCCACAACAAAGTATCGCGACGCGCGGAATGAATACCGGGAACAGCGGCGCGCTCAACTTATCGTCAGTTCGTGTACCGCCGAACGGTTCTGAAACTGCCGTTGATGCTTGCTGCCGGCACTGCTCTGGCGTCATCTCCGCGCGCCTCCGCTGAGCCACCCCGCGCCTCTGCCGAGTCGAGTCGGTGGTCGGCCGACCGAGCCAACCGTTGGTACCAAGCCCAGGGCTGGCCCGTCGGCGCGAACTTCATCACGTCCACCGCGATCAATCAGCTCGAGATGTTCCAGCCGGGCACCTACGACCCACGGCGTATCGACACCGAATTGGGTTGGGCCCGGCTACACGGACTCAACTCGGTACGGGTATTCCTGCACGATCAGCTGTGGGCTCAGGACTCCCGCGGCTTTCAAACGCGTCTGGCGCAATTCGTCAACATCGCGTCACGTCACCGGATCAAACCGCTCTTCGTGCTCTTCGATTCCTGCTGGGATCCGTTCCCCAAACTCGGCCAACAGCATGCACCGACGCCCGGCGTGCACAACTCCGGCTGGGTGCAGAGCCCCGGGGCCGAGCGCATCGATGACAAGCGCTACACCCGCACCCTGCAGGACTACGTCACCGGCGTGATGACCCAATTCCGCAACGACGATCGGGTTTTGGGTTGGGACGTGTGGAACGAACCTGACAATCCCGCACCGCAATACCGCAGCGTCGAGCGCGGCGACAAACTCGAACGGGTCGCCGATCTGCTCCCTCAGGTCTTCAACTGGGCCCGTGCCGCCGATGCGCGTCAACCGCTGACCAGCGGCGTGTGGGACGGCGAATGGGCAGATCCAGGTAGCCGCACAACAATCCAGAACATTCAGCTCGCCAACTCCGACGTGATCAGCTTTCACTCGTACGCCGGGCCGTCGACGTTCGAGTCCCGCATCGGTGAGCTCGCCCCCCATGGACGCCCCATCCTGTGTACCGAATACATGGCCCGCCCGCAGGGCAGCACCATCGAGAGCATCTTGCCAGTTGCCAAGCGGCACAATGTCGGTGCGATCAACTGGGGTTTGGTCGCGGGCAAGACGCAGACCTACTTCCCGTGGGACTCGTGGAACCACCCGTATTCGTCGGTCCCGAAGGTGTGGTTTCACGATCTGCTGCGGCCGGATGGAACTGCGTTTCAGGGCATCGAGTCTCAGACCATCAGAACCCTGAGCGCCTCGACGGCCGGTTAGGGCCCTACGCTGATTGGGTGACTGTCGTAAGGTCGATCCTGCTGTTTGCGGTGGCGGCGGTGCTGGAGATCGGTGGCGCGTGGCTGGTCTGGCAGGGCATCCGCGAACATCGCGGCTGGATCTGGGCGGGCCTCGGGGTGATTGCGTTGGGCGCCTACGGCTTTGTCGCGACTTTTCAACCCGATTCGCAGTTCGGCCGGGTGCTGGCCGCATACGGTGGCGTGTTCGTCGCCGGATCACTGGCCTGGGGCATGGCGCTGGACGGTTTTCGGCCGGACCGCTGGGACATCATCGGCGCGGCGGTGTGCCTGGCCGGCGTCGGGGTGATCATGTACGCGCCGCGCGGGCGCTGATCACTCCTTGCGCTCCACAACCCCCGTCGCGTGCTGCGCGCGATCTTCGTAGGTCCGGCGAGCGGCGGTGTCGAGGTTGAGGAACACCGCATCGGTGCCCGTCTTCTTGCTGAGCCAGCGGCGACCGCGGTCCGGCAGCAGGGTGAACACGGCGGCAAATGATTTACCCCAACTAGGCACCGACACCCGAGATTTCGGCTTGTCGAGCACCTTGACGATCGCTGCGGCGATGTCGGACGGCTCGACCGGCTTCTGCGCGGCCGACGGCGACGTTCCCGAGATCAGTTCGGTGTTGGTGAAGGTCGGCAGGACCGCGGTGACCTTGACACCCTGCGGGGCGAATTCGTCGGCCATCGCGGTGGAGAGCCCGACGACTGCGAATTTTGTTCCGGCGTAGATGATCTGACCGGGCACGGCGACCATCCCGGCCAGTGATGCGATGTTGATGATGTGCCCGTTGCGGCGCTTCACCATCTCCGGCAGCACCAGCTGACAACCGGTGAGCACTCCGTAGAAATTCACCTCGATCGACGAGCGGATGGCCTGCGCCGACTGCTCGAGAAACGGACCAACCGGCATCACACCGGCGTTGTTGATCAGCACGTCGATGTGTCCGCCGCCGTCGGCACGGGCCTTGTCGAGAAAAGCCGCGAACGATTCCTTGTCGGTCACGTCCAGAGGATGACCGGTCACCTGCCCCAGACTGCTGATGCCGGCGACTGCGCTCTCGAGCACACCTAGGTCCCGGTCGCCGATGACCACGCGGGCACCGCGCGCCAGCAGCGCTTGCGCGGTCGCGTACCCGATGCCGCGGGCAGCGCCGGTGATGACGATGGTCTTGCCCCTGATGTTGTCCATTCGACGGACTTTACAGGTGTCAAGTCTGGTGCGGAACCAACCTTCGGCGCCGCGCAGGGACGCCGCGTGAAGGCGTTGTGGCCGGCGTAGAGGGTCGACCTGCCGGGGTACTCCTCGCTGGTCGCCGCGTACGCGCGCGCCACCGCGCCGCTAGGCCGGCCCGTTTTCATACTTAATCCTCAGCTTTTGTTCGGATAACCAGTCCCGATGACTGCCTATTGTGCTGTCGAATATCGTCTGGTATTTCTATAAGAAGAAACGATACTAAACGAATGAAACAGACCAGCTTTACCCAACGCGCAGTCTGGTACCAGTCGAGAGGAGACCGATGAAACCCGCAACCCTGGGCTCACCGGTCGGAGGCTTTTCGCTGGGCCAGGGCTTTAGCTGGCCTGACCGCGACATTGACGGCACGCTCATTGTTTCCCAGCCGGCCGCCGACCCCGAACTGTGGGCCGAGTACGCGGCGGGCGCCGTTCGGAGTTACCGCAAGCGTGGCGTGGAATGCGCCCTCGACGTCGACGCGCTGCGCGACGGGCACGACACCATCATGTTCTGCGCCGTGGTCGACGATGCCGGACAGGTGGTCGGTGGACTGCGGGCCAAGGCACTTCGCTCCGCCGACGACTCGCATGCGGTCGCTGAGTGGGCGGGCCAGCCCGGTCAGCAAGACGTCCGGCAGATGATCGCCGACCGGGTGCCGTACGGCGTTCTGGAAATGAAGGCCGGTTGGGTTACCGATGCTGCCGGCCGTAATCCGTTTCTTACCAGCGCGTTGGCGCGCAGCGGCTTCTACATGATGGTCATCCTCGATTTCCAGTACCTCATGTGCACCGCCGCGACGGCGATCCTGAACACCTGGCGTTCCTCCGGACCAGTGGTGGCGGCCATTCCGGCGACGCCCTACCCCAATGAGCACTACCGAACCAAGCTGCTGTGGTGGAACCGGCGCGATTTCTTCAACCACGCGCAACCGAACCAGCTCACCAAGATCGTCAGCGAGACAAAGGATTTGATCCACGAGCAATTTCGTCGGGGTCAGATCGGCACGGGGCTTTCCGGCTTGCTCCCCGTCAGCCTGGCAAAGCCAGTCCGGTCGAGTGACTGCGAGGTGGCCTCATAGTCGTGTCCTCATCCAGCGCCCATGTCCAGCCCGAAAACTTACAGAGGTAGAACAATGGAAAACAACTCAGAACCCGTATGGATCATGTTCATCACCGACACCGAAACCCGGGACAAGCTCCTCAAATACGGCAGCGGGTCGCAGTGGGAAGTGGATGCCTCCACCGCCGCGGCGATGATTTTGGTCGGAGCCGCGGTGCGGATGCCCTCCCCGGTGGAGACACTGCCCGTGCCCGGCGTTAACGGGATGTCGATGATTACCCGCGAAAGCGCCTGAGCGACTTCAGATCCCGAGATCCTTGGCGATAATCGTCTTCATGATCTCGGTGGTCCCGCCGTAAATCGTCTGGATGCGAGCGTCGACGAAAGCGCGCGAGACCGGGTATTCCCGCATGTACCCGTATCCGCCATGCAGTTGTAAGCAGCGGTCGGCGGTGCGAACCTGAAGTTCGGTGGTCCACCATTTCAGCCGCGCGGCCCGGGCCGCGGTCAACTCCCCGGCGAGGTGTTCGGCGATGCAGTCGTCGAGATAGGTACGTGCGACATCGATCTCGGTCGACAGCTCGGCGAGCACGAATTGAGTGTTCTGCAAGCCGGAGATGGGGGAGCCGAACGCGTTTCGCTGTTTGACGTAGCCGAGGGTTTCGGCCATCACCCCCTCGGCCGCCGCCACCGCGCCGACAGCCAGCGACAGCCGTTCCTGGGGCAGGTTGTTCATCAGTTGATAGAAGCCCCGCCCTTCTTCGCCGAGTAGGTTCTCGACGGGAACCCGCATGTCGGTGAAGCTGAGCTCGCTGGTGTCCTGGGCGTGCAGACCGATCTTCTCCAAGTTCCGGCCGCGGCTGAAGCCCGGGGTTTCCGGCTCGACTACCAGCAGCGACAACCCCTTGTGCCGATCGGGCGAGGTGCGCACCGCGACGACGAACAAGTCACCGGTCTGCCCGTTGGAAATAAAGGTCTTCGCGCCGTTGACCACGTAGTGGTCGCCGTCTCGCACTGCGGTGGTGCGGATCCCCGCCAGGTCGCTACCGGCGCCGGGTTCTGTCATCGCGATGCCGATCACCGTCTCGCCGGTGACCACACCGGGCAACCATCGTCGCTGCTGTTCGGCTGTCGTCAGTTCGGTGAGATAGGGCAGCACGATGTCGTTCTGCAGTGACAACGCGATCGCCTCGGCGGCCGCGCCGGCCCGCTGGAGTTCGTCCACGACGATCGCGTTGTAGCGGAAATCGTCGACACCTGGCCCGCCGAACTCCTCGGGAACCGAAAATGCCAGCAGCCCAAGCTTGCCGGCCTCGGTGAACAGCGAACGATCCAGGCAGCTGGCCTTCTCCCACTGCTCGTGGGCCGGGACAACAGTCTGCTGCACAAAGTCGTGAACCATTTCGCGGAACTGCCGGTGCTCGGAGGTGTACTCCAGCCGTGCGCTCATTCAGATGCTCCTGTCAGCGAAAGGCGTCGATGCCGGTGAAGGCCTGACCCAGGATTAGTTGGTGCATTTCCGGAGTCCCCTCGTAGGTAAGCACCGATTCCAGGTTGACCATGTGCCGGATCACCGGATACTCCAGCGATATCCCGTTGCCGCCCAATATGGTTCGCGCCGTGCGGCAGATCTCGATCGCTTCCCGGGTGTTGTTGAGCTTGCCGAAGCTGACCTGCTCGGGTCGCAGACCCACGCTGTCCTTGAGTCGCCCCAGCTGCAGCGCCAGCAGCAGACCCTTGTGCAATTCGACGGCCATGTCCACGAGTTTGGCTTGGGTCAGCTGGAATCCGGCGATCGGACGGCCGAATTGGGTGCGTTGTCCGGCGTAGTCCAGCGCAGCCTGCCACGCGGATCGCGCGGCGCCCATCGAACCCCAGATGATGCCGTAACGCGCCTCCGACAGACACGACAGCGGACCTTTGAGCCCCTTCACCTCGGGCAGCATCGCGTCGTCGGGCAGGCGGACGTCGTCGAGCACCAGCTCGCTGGTGATCGACGCCCGCAGCGAGAGCTTGTGGTGAATGGTGTTGGCGGTAAACCCGGGCGTCTTGGTGGGGACGACAAAGCCGCGCACGCCGTCGTCGGTGACCGCCCAGACGATCGCCACGTCGGCGACCGACCCGTTGGTGATCCACATCTTGCGGCCGTTGAGGATCCAGTCCGACCCGTCGCGCCGCGCCCGGGTGGTCATCGAAGCCGGATCGGAGCCGGCATCGGGTTCGGTCAGGCCGAAGCAGCCGAGCAGTTCGCCGGCGGCCATGCCGGGCAGCCACTGTTGCTTCTGTTCTTCGGAGCCGAATCGCCAGATCGCGAACATGGCCAGCGACCCCTGTACCGAGACCATCGACCGGATGCCGGAGTCGGCGGCCTCCAGTTCGGTACACGCCAGCCCGTAGTGCACCGACGACGCGCCGCCGCACCCGTAACCCTCCAGGTGCATGCCGAGCAATCCCAGCTGACCGAAGTGCTTGGCCAGGTCGCGGACCGGGAGATCGCCGATCTCGAACCACTCCGCGACGTGCGGGATGACGTGCTCGGCGCAGAACTGACGGACCGTGTCACGCACTGCGACCTCGTCGTCGGACAGTGAGCTGTCCAGGCCGAGCGGGTCCTGTGGATTGAAGTCGGGAAGTGTGCCAGTGCTCATGGGCTCATCCTGCCACCGTGGGGAAGCGGAATCGTCGGCGTTGGCGTCCGTTCGGGCTTAGGCTTCCGTGGGGGGCTTCAGCTTGGAGGAAGAGTCATGCCCCCACTACTGCGCTTGTCGGCCGTGTTGATCGCAGTGGTCGCGCTGGCCCCGCCGGCGGTCGCCGATCCGCTCGACCCGATCCCGGGCAATGGTTTCTTTGTCGTCGGACCCGACATCGCACCGGGCCTGTACCGCACGGGCGGGTCGGGATCGACCTTTGGTGTGTGGATCAACAACGTGCCAACCCAGGACTCAATGTGTTCGTGGTTCACCTACAGCACACCCGATGCGGCCAAGGATCATGTCCTGCAGACCAACACTTCGGTCGGTCCGATGTTCGCGAACATCAATACGGGGGTCAAGGCTTTCGAGTCGCATAACTGCCAGGACTGGAGACGGGTCCCCTGAGCACGTCAATGCCGTTCAGTCACAGCAGAATTAGTCGCAGCTGACGCACACCCCGGTGAGCGACAACTGCATGCCGCAGGTGCAGAATTTTCCCTCACGCCGAACATCGCCGGACCGCTTGCCGCCCAGGCGCACCCGATTCTCCGGGTGCTCGACGTACCAGGTGCCCGTTCGCGAGCTGGGTCCGCGCCCGGCGCCGCTGTCCGCGACACCGGCGATTTCTTGTTCGGTGATGAAGCCCGTCGTGTACCCGTGGTAGATGTGCAGATCGGGCAGACCGTCACGCCTCTTCGCCACGATGTATGGCTTGTCAGGACTGACGACCGCACGGTATTCGGCGATGCCGATTGCAGCGGTGACTCGACGGATGAATTGGTGATTTTCTGTCGGGATGTGTGCCTCCGCCATGGCCGCGAGCAGCGAGTCGGGCGGTTGGTCTGTGGTGGTCACGTTATTCAACGATAACCGGGTGGGCAGATGACGTCGGAGGCCCGCACCGCCGCGAGGCAACTCTTCAGCAGCCTTTAGTCGCACGGCTGGCAGTGATTAACACTCTGAACATCTCGCGGACAGAATTCGCTAACTATATAATATTTCAGTCAGACGGGTAACGGCGGAGGGTCACGATGGCTACCGAACTTTGGTTGGACGATCTTCACGTCGGGCATCGATTTTCTACCGATGTCTACGACCTCACCGCCGACGACATCATCGAATTCGCCACCAAGTGGGACCCCCAACCGTTTCACCTGAGCGACGAGACTGCCCACGACACCTTCTTTCATGGGCTCGCGGGCAGCGGCTGGCATACCGCCGCCATCACGATGCGCCTGCTCGTCACGTCAGGAATTACGCTGGCGCGCGGCATCATCGGCGCGGGCGTCGAGGTCGCCTGGCCTACCGCAACGCGACCGGGTGACCGACTCCACGTCGAGGGCGAAGTCGTCGACGTGCACACGTCCAAGTCGAGTCCCAACCGCGGGTTTGTCACCATCGCTTACGACACCCTGAACCACGACGGCGAGGTACGACAAAGCAGCAAGGTGCGACTGCTGGCGTTCGCCAAACCGCGGTAAAGCTATTTGTCTATGCGGCTTTTCAGCCGCGAACTCAGAAACATCCGCATGGTCAGGTTGGTCGACGTGATGATCGGGATCACGCCGAGGAATGTGCGTTCGGAGGGCTGGGCGCCGTGAAGATGCTCGAGGCTACCGAAAATGTAAAACAGTCCCATCGTCATGAAGGCGGCCGGAATCGAAAACGCGATCAGGGGCCTGCGGGCGTCAACGACTTGCGTGGCAAGCGGTTTCTCATAGTCCTGCAACGATTCACGTTTACGTAGTTTCGCCAGCACGGTCGGCACGGCGTTGACTTCGTTGGTCAGCGGCACTGGTGTGCGGCGCAAGATCCGCATGACGTACACGGTGGCGCAGGTGGCAAGCACCACTTCGAGCGCGAGCGTAATCGCTGTCAGGTAGTTCCATAATCCCCAGCTCAATATCTTGCTCCTGTCAGTCCAGGCTGCGGCTGTAGCGGGCGCGAACGCACCAGAGTTGGCCACCAGAACCACTTTCCGAGGATGGTGACGATCGACGGCACCACGAACGACCGCACGATCAATGTGTCGAGCAGCAGACCGATGCACACCGTGGACCCGAGCTGGCCGATGGTTCGCAGATCGCTGGCCAGCATGGCCAACATGGTGAACGCGAACACCAAACCCGCCGAAGTCACCACGCCACCGGTGCTTCCCAGTGCGCGAATCAGCCCGGTATGCAATCCGGCGTGAACCTCTTCTTTGACTCGGGCGATCAACAGCAGGTTGTAGTCCGACCCCACCGCCACCAAGATGATGAACGACAGCGGCAATATCAGCCAGTGCAGCGGCAGTCCGATGAGGTGTTGCCAGAAGAGCACCGAAAGCCCGAACGCCCCGCCGAACGAAAAGGCCACCGTGGCCGGAATGACAAAGGCAGCGATCAAACTTCGTGTCAGGAACATCATGATCAAGAAGATCAACACGAAGGCCGCGATCGCCGCTATCAGCAGATCAGATGCGGCGTATTGCTTGATGTCTGTGTTGTTCGACGCCGAGCCACCGATATAAACCTTCGCGCCGGCCAGCGAGGTCTCCTTCAGGATCGTCGTGATCGCCGTCGGGAACTGTTCGACATGCTGCACCCCCTCTGGGCCCATCGCATTGCCCTCGTGGGTGACGATAAACCGCGCCGCCTTGCCGTCGGGCGACATCATCAGTTGCATACCGGTTTTGACGTCTTCGTTGTCGAATCCCTCGTGCGGAATGTAGAAGAAGTCGTCGCTGCGCGCCCGATCGAAGTCGTTACCGACATTGATCGAGTCATCGAAGGTCTGCTCGGTCTGGATGGTCTGCAGATCCGCCGACCCGTAGGAGTTGACCAGCTTGGCTCGCAGGGCTTCGGTGTCGTCGGCGGTGGCTTTGAGTTGGGCGATGATGGGCGGGAACGCCTTATCGACCTCCTGCAGCGAGATCTTGGCGCTGTTGATGTCTTCGGCCAAGTGGTCGATGTGGTCGATGGTGTCCCACACCGATCTGAGCGCCCAGCAGATCGGTATGTCGAAACAGTGCTTGTCCCAATAGAAGTAGCTCTTGATCGGCCGAAAGAAGTCGTCGAGATTGGAGATCTCCTCGTTCATCTCGTTGGTGATCTTCTCGAGGTCCTCGATGGTGAGCACGGTGCTGTGGATCTCGTCGGACACTTTCTGGAAGAAGCCGATCTCGCGGCGCAGCACCTCGACCGAGTGCTTCTGGATGTCCGCCTGCTGATCGGTGTTCATGTTCTGTTCCCTGTTGAAGGGGAGCTGCTGGCCGTTTCCACTCCCTTGAGTGGTGAACAAATACGGGATGGTCGCGTGTTCCAGGGGCCGGCCCAACGGTCGGGTGATGCTCTGCACCATGGCCACGCCCGGCAGCCGGATCAGGGCTTTCGCGACACGGTCCAGCGAGATGAAATCGGCAGAGTTGCGCATGTCGTGGTCGGTCTCGACCATCAACATCTCGGAGAACAGCTTGCTGGGCGGGAAATGGCGGTCGGCGGCCGCGAAGCCTTTCTTCGCCGAGGCCGACGCCGGCTGGTACTGCCGGTCGTCGTAGTTCTGCTTGTATGACGGCACGAA
>NZ_DATNJW010000595.1:0-6213 GCF_035603715.1 Mycobacterium sp.
TGGCTGGCTTCCGGATGCGAGCCGAACCGCCGAACCATCGACGCCATCGCCGCGGCCGGGTTCGACACCGGGGGATTACGCAACACGCGGCGCACCCTGGTGCCGCCCCCCTGCACTCCTCATCTGCATGGTTTCGCCACCGTTATCGAATGAGCGCGGGTTAACCGATTACGAAATCGTTATCTGTTGTTCAGCCTTTATTAAGCATTCATTTAGCTGTTGTTCATAGGCGCTGCGTGTATCCCGGTATGGCAGATCATTCCGCTCGGTTTCTGATCCGGCGGATCGCACCAGGTGAGGGGGTGTCGCTCAGCTTCTTGCAGGTGTACGTTCAGGTTTTACTCACAGTGAGCTAGATCACACTCTCGATTGGAGTCTCCAATGAGTGCTCGGCTTATGACACTCGCTCTCGGCACCGCTGCCGGTGCCTTTCTCGCAGCGGGGCTCATCCCGTTGGCAAGCATCCCCATCGCCAACGCAGACGACGGGGGCATCAACCTCGCCGGCCTCGCCGACCCCGCTTCGTTCGACCCCGCATCGATCATCATCCCGGCACCGGACTCGGGCTTTATCTCCGCCACCGACCCACTATTTGCCCTCTTTGGCATCACCGACATCGGAGCTACCAACCCTTCCGAGGATTTCGAGGCGATGATTCTGCAGATTCCGTCGCTTGGCATCACGGATGTGTTGACTTCCGGCGACGAAGCCACGAATGACCTGATGCAGTTCGGGGTGCCCGACGACATCGGCCTAGGCACGGCCGGGGTGACCGTCAACACGTTCATCGACACGATGAACCCGGCCCTCGACAGCTCGTTCACCATTCCTTTCGAGGATCCCATCGCAGGGCTGTGGGAGATCCTCGTTGCGAACGACTTCTTCGGCCTCTGAGGTGGACAGCTGAACTGAGATCGCAATCGCCTTAGTCCACGCCGACCGCTTCGATGATGTTCAGTCGCGCCGCGCGGCGCGCTGGCGGCAGCGAGCCGAGCAGGCTGATCGCCAGCGCGCCCACGGTGAACACGAGCGCCATCGGACTCGGCCGGAAGGTAACGGTGAAGTTCATCATGTCGCCGCTGACGAGGCTGTAGAGCCACTGGTCCGCCAGACCGAATAGCAGACCCAAAACGCCGCCGACGATGCCGATGGCCGCCGCCTCGGCCAGGATCATGTGCAGGGTGAACCGCCTACTGGTTCCCATCGCCCGCAGCACACCAATTTCACGACGCCGCTCGAGCACCGAGAGCGTCAGCGTGTTGAAAAGTGCTACTGCCGCGACGAATACCACAATGATCCACACGGCGTTGGCGATGAACATGCTCTGATGCAGTGGCGCCTCGAGGCCCGCCAGCGCCGTACGACCGCTGTATACGTAGTTCGGCGCAGGCACCGCCCGGCGTACGTCGGCCAGCAGGCGATTCGGATCCACTCCCGCAGCCGCACTGACCTGAAGTGATGTCGCTGCCGGACGATCGAACCACTCCCGCATTCGGTCGAGGTTCATCCCGACGGTGCCGATGACGGTCGAGAAGTACGGGACCAGGGCCAGCACCGTCGCACGCCGCGGGCCGTGCGGCGTCTGCAGCTGGAGTTGGTCACCGACTCGAACATGCAGAGTCTTGCCGAGGTTTTGCGACAGCACCACTCCCCGACCGGCGAGTACCGCATTGCGTACCTGATCGCCTAACGCCCGGTAGAGCGGATCGGCGGTGCCGGTGGAAAACCCGTCGAGCATCACGCGCGTCCCACCCACCTCGGCGAATCCGGATGCGCCCTTGGTGACACCTTGTACCCCCGCCACCGCGGCAACCTTGTCGGCAAGATCTTGCGGCAGCGCGTCGGCGGGGTAGCTGTCGGGGGCATCGGCACTCACCCACACGTCGACGCCCGCGACCGGCGCGAAAATGGCTCGTGCCGAACGGATCATGTCGGCGTTCGTACCGGTTATCACCACGGTGGTGACCACCGCGATGAGCACCGTCATCACCGTGGCCCACACCCGCCGCGGCGCCCGCTCTATCGTCGCCGCGGCCAGCGGTCCAACCGATCCGAAAATCCGGGCCGTCGCGGATGTGGCCTTGACCATGACTGCAGTCAGTGCGAAGCCGAGCGCGATCTCCGCGGTGAATAGCGCGAAGACGGCGACGAAGGCCAAGCTGCCGCGATGGTCGACGACGATGCCGATCGATGCCGCGAACACCGCGACGGCTGCAATCCCGGATGTCATCCGCAGCCACCGTGGCACGAAATCGGCCGATGAAACGCCTACCGGCGCAAGGGCCTCGATCGGTGAAACCTTGTAGACCTGCCGGGCCGCCATCGCCGTTGCCGCCACAGCGGTGAGGATCGTCGCTGACAATGCCACCGGTATCGCATAGTCAGGCAACCAGTACTCGATCCGAGCTTCCAAACCTTGGGTTATGACTGGCGGCAATCGACCAATCGCCGCACGGCCCATCACTATTCCGATGGCCGAGCCGATGGCTCCGCCGATCAGCCCGAGGATGACGGCCTCCGCGAGCAGGTCGCTAACGATCGTGGTGCGTCGGCCGCCGATCGCACGCAGCATCGAGATCACCGGCCGGCGCTGAGTGATCGCCATCGTCATCGTGGTGTACACCAGGAAAGCGCCAACCACCAACGCCACACCGGCGCCCATCAATGCCATGTAGTTCATCAGCTTGACGCCGTCACCGGCCCGGACTGCCCGCATGCTCGGGGACGCAACGATCGCCCGATCCTTGACGGCTGCGGTCACTCCGGCTCGCACTGCTCCGAGATCGGCACCAGGTTTTGTCGTGATGAGTATCGAGTCGAGCTGGCCATTACGTCCAGTTATGCTCTGCGCCAAAGCAAGTGGAGCGAGGACGTAATGGCCGCCGTTGAGGTCTGCAAGTTGCTGGCCGGTGAGCACTTCCGTGACCGTGACCGAAGCGGAGCCCAGCTGGAATGTCTGACCTTTGGCATGACCGACCCGAGGCCCGACCTGGACACCGTTGGGGTTCTCGGACAGGGTCTTCAACGGTTTCTGAACGGCGTCTTTCAAGGCACCGCCCAACGCGGCGCTGCTCTTGTCTGCGCCGAACAGCAAAACTGGACCCGATGCCGCGGAGGCAGAGGTTCGGATCATGGGTGCCGCAGTCGCGACGCCGGGAACCGCGGCGACATCGGCGGTGATCGTATCGGGAAACCCCGCGTCGGTGATTCCCGATACCTCAAGTGCTGCGACACCGGCGACCCCATCGGCTAGCCGGTTCACCGATCCGGTGATCGAGCCAAAGATTCCGATGACAGCGACGAGATACATTGCAGAAACTGCCATTACAGCGATCGATGCCGTCGTGCGTCGGCGATGCACTAGGAGCTCGCGAAGGCTGAACACGCGTAATCGGCTCGCCGCCGCGCCAATCGCCGAGGCTGGACTCATCTCAACACCGCGGAAAGCTGGTCAGAACCTACCCGACCGTCTTGGAGGGTGATGACCCGATCAGTCGCCGCCGCCGCATCAGAGTTGTGGGTCACCATCACGACCAGCCGGCTGCCGCCCTCCACGTGCGCCACCTCGGCCAGCAACTCCAAGATCGAAGTGCCCGTGGCGGAATCGAGATTGCCGGTCGGTTCGTCGGCGAGAATCAACGATGGATTCATCATCAACGCCCGGGCCACAGCCACCCGTTGCATTTGACCGCCCGAAAGCTCCGCTGGCCGATGCTGCGTGCGGTCGCCCAGCCCGACCCGCTCCAACTGCCGAACAGCATCCGACTTGACCTTGCCCAGTCGAACCCCGTCGAGCAGTTTCGGAACCGCCACGTTTTCCCATGCCGACAGCGTCGGCAGCAAGTTGAAGAATTGGAAAACGAAGCCGACGCGATGATGGCGAAATTTTGACCGTTGCTCGTCACTGAGGCGACCGATCTCGCTTCCGTCGAAGACGATCGACCCGGAATCAGGCGCGTCGAGGGCTCCGAGCAAGTGCAGCAACGTGCTCTTGCCAGCGCCCGATGGTCCGACTATCGAGACGAACTGTCCGCCTTCGAACTCAAGGCTCACTCCATCGAGCGCGCGCACATCCTGGTCGCCGACCCGGTACCGGCGAACAACGTCGCGCAGTTCGATTCTCAGCCAACGGCTTGGTGCAGCACGGGTGTCGAGTGGTGTGTTCATAGCCCTCCGCAAGAACGCAGCGATCAGTCGGCCGCGACGAATCGGACGCGCCCTACTGCCACTCCCGTGCGACCTTGTCGCAAAGCACGTGTGCGAAATATAACGAGTCAGAGCCCAAGTCGGTTCAATGATTTGGAATCTTTTTCTCGCCGTCGACCCATGGAGACGAAGCAGAGTAAAGTCGGGCCATAACATGTATAATCGCGTCAGCTAATTGCCAGCGAAATCTGCGTGTTTGCAACGCTTTTGACAGGGGCCGCTTTCCTTATCACCTCCGCTGCAGCCCGTGGAATCACCGTCGTACGCCCGCGAAGGAGACCGACCCGATGTCGCTGCCCGCACTTGAAGATATCGTCGCCCACACCGGCAGCACCGAGCCGATCGATGGCATAACTCGAATCGAGACAAGCCCGCGGGAGAAGGCCACCCCGATGATCATGGAAATGATGCGTTCGGTGTACCCGCACGACGAAGTATTCGGCCAATACTGCACCGTCAACGATTACATCGACTGCCCGCCGGACGAACTGTTCTCGTACATGTCCGATACCCGTTGCCTGGAAGAGTGGACCTACAGTCTGCGCGGGTTCACCGAAACCGATGAGCCAGGACTATGGCAGGCCTACGACCGTTTGGGGTCGGAGACCGAGATCTACGTCCGTACAGAGGCCAGTGAACAAGGCCGCACCGTCGACTATCACTGCGCGTGGGACCAGGGCAAGCATCTATGGATGATTTACCTGATGCGCATCGTCGACGCTCAAAGCGTGCTGGACAAGCCGGGCTCGGTGGTGCTGTGGACGAACTGTCATCACCCGTTCTACGACCGCAATCCGTATCCAGACGCCAGCCCGCCGGAACGGCCGGTCTGGGTGGGAGACTTCTGGGAGATGTTCGGCGCGGGTCATCTGCTGGAGATGAAGAACCTCAAAGCCATCGCCGAATACCGGCACCACAATGGCCTCCCGGTGACGCCGGACTGGATGCGGTAAGCCTAAATCGGTTCCAGCCCAGTCAGATAACGCCGAGCCAGATCTTGGTACGCCTTCGGGTTCACCTTCACCCACATCTCGGCACCGGTCCCCGCGATCGGGCCCTTGATGGTGGCCGGTGCTCCGACCACCAGTACCTCGTCGGGGATCTTGGTGCCGCCGGTCACCAGCGCGCCCGCCGCGATCAAGCTGCGCGCGCCGATCACCGCGCCGTCGAGGACGGTGGCGTGGTTGGCGATCAAAGCCTCGGCGCCGATATGGGCGCCGTGGATGATGCACATGTGCGCCACGGTCGCTCCGGGACCGATGTCGACCGGGATGCCGGGCGGTGAGTGCAAGACCGACCCGTCCTGCACGTTGGCGCCCTCACGGACGATCACCGGGCCGTAGTCGGCGCGCAGCACGGTGTTGAACCACACCGACGCGCCGGCCTCGACCGTCACATCGCCGATCAAGGTGGCGGTTGGGGCGACGAAAGCGGTGGGATCGACCCGCGGCGATCGGCCTTCGAAGGAATACAGCGGCATCGTTCAGATATACCGCAGGCCGGGTAACCGGCGACGATGCACCGATTGCCGGACCGTAAATGTCCGCGTCATTGCGCTATCCAAGCGAAAAACTGTAACGTGTTCTAGTTAGAAGCCTAGAAACCTGGAGGTGTCATGGCTACCGAGACTGCCGGTATACGCGAGATCGACGCCGGCACCCTGCCCGACCGGTACGCCCGGGGCTGGCACTGCCTTGGCCCGGTCAAGGACTACCTGGACGGCGAGCCCCACGGAGTGGAGGCATTCGGCACGCACCTGGTCGTGTTCGCCGACTCGCACGGCGACGTGCACGTGCTGGACGGCTACTGCCGGCACATGGGCGGCAACCTGTCGCAGGGCACCATCAAGGGTGACGAGATCGCTTGCCCGTTCCACGACTGGCGCTGGGGTGGCGACGGCAAGTGCAAGCTGGTGCCCTACGCCAAGCGCACGCCGCGGCTGGCCCGTACCCGGTCTTGGGCGACCGACGTCCGCAGCGGGCTGCTGTTCGTCTGGCACGACCACGA
>NZ_DATNJW010000596.1:0-5388 GCF_035603715.1 Mycobacterium sp.
TGACCAGCACGTCACCGCGTCCGACATCGATGTCGTCGGCAAGTTCGATCGAGACCGACAGCGGTGCGACGCCGGTGGTGCGGTCGTCGTCGAGGGTGTCCAGTGCGGTCACCGTCGAGCGGGTGCCGGCCGGCAGCGAGACGACCGGGTCACCGACGCTGAGCGTGCCCGCGGCCAGCCGGCCGGTGTAGCGGCGCCGGGCGTCGGCGGTCGGCCGCGACACCCACTGGATCGGCAGTCGCAGCCGCGACGGCTCGGCGTGCGGTGCGCCCAGCTCGATGCTTTCCAGATAGTCCAGCAGCGTCGGGCCGTGATACCACGGGGTGTGCTGCGAAGCGTGCACCACGTTGTCGCCGAGCTTGGCCGCGATCGGGATGACGGTGATCTCGATGTTGCCCAGGCGTCCCGCGAGCTGTCGTAGCTCGCGCTCGACCACGGCGAATTTGTCCTGGTCGAAGTCGACCAGGTCGATCTTATTGACCGCCGCGACAAAGTGCTTGATGCCCAACAGCTTTGCGATCCGGGCGTGCCGACGGGTCTGCCGCAGCACCCCCGCCCGGGCGTCGACCAGAAGGATCGCCACGTGTGCGTTCGACGCACCGGTGAACATGTTGCGGGTGTAGCGTTCGTGGCCCGGGGTGTCGGCCAGGATGTAGCTGCGGTTGGCGGTGGAGAAGAAACGATAGGCGACATCGATAGTGATGCCCTGCTCGCGTTCGGCACGCAGACCATCGGACAGGGCCGCCAGATCGGCGACGCCTTCGGCGTCCGTCACGGCTTCCAGGTGGTCGAGCGGCAAGCTGTCGGTGTCGTGCAGGAGTCGCCCGATCAGAGTGCTCTTGCCGTCGTCTACGGAACCCGCAGTGGCGATGCGCAGGAGCTGGCGTGTCACGGCGCTCATCTCAGCTCGGGCCCTTTCGTTCTTCGCTGACGCTCATCAGAAATAGCCCTCTCGCTTGCGGTCTTCCATCGCGGCAACCGATGTGCGGTCGTCGGCACGGGTCTCGCCGCGCTCGGACACCGTGGCCGCCGAGATCTCGCTGATGACACCGGCGATGTCGGTCGCGGTGGAACGTACGGCGCCGGTGATGGTCAGATCGCCCACCGTGCGATAGCGCACCCACTCGGTCTCGGACGACTCGTCGTTGTGCGGTTCGGTGTATTCCGACACCGCCAACAGGATGCCGTCGCGCTCGAACACCTCGCGTTCGTGAGCGTAGTAAATCGACGGTATTTCAAGGTCTTCCAGCTCGATATAGCGCCACACATCGAGCTCGGTCCAGTTGCTCAGCGGGAAGACCCGGACTTGCTCGCCCTTTTTGATGCGGCCGTTGTAGAGCGACCACGGCTCGGGACGTTGCGCCCGGGGATCCCACTGGCCGAACTCGTCGCGGAAACTCAGGATTCGTTCTTTGGCGCGGGCGCGTTCCTCGTCGCGGCGAGCACCGCCGAACGCCGCGTCGAACCCACCGGCCTCCAGCGCGTCAAGCAGCGTGCGGGTCTGCGCCCGGTTGCGCGACGCCCCGCGGCCCGGGTCGGGTACCCGGCCGTTGTCGATCGACTCCTGCACGGACGCGACGATCAGCTTGTGGCCCTCGCCTTCGACGCGGCGGTCGCGGAATTCGATCACCTCGGGGAAGTTGTGACCGGTGTCGACGTGCATCACCGGGAACGGCAGCGGTAGTGGCCGGAAAGCCTTCTCCGCCAATCGAAGTAAGACGATCGAGTCTTTGCCGGCCGAGAACAACAAAACCGGTCGTTCCAGTTCGGCCACGACCTCCCTGATGATGTGCACCGCTTCGGCTTCCAGCAGTCGCAGTTCGTCGACGCGCTTTGTCTCATCGACAGCGTGAGTCATAGCGGCAGCCCCTCTCGTTCGGCGTCTTCGCGGTAGCGATCCACCCATTCGTCGGAACGCTTGTCCGCCTGGCGTTCCAGCACGGGCTCGGGTGCGAGCCGTCGGTCGAGGCCCAGCGACTCGAGGATGTCGCCGACTACCTGAGTCAGGTTGCGCCACAACACCGGATACGGGATTTCCATCGGCTTGACGTTCTCTTCGGCAAACCAGTTTCGCCAGCCATCTTCCTGGTTGCGCAGCATCGTGATGACGTGCGCGATCGCCCCGGCGTGGTACGTGGCGCGTGCGTCTCGGACCGGATCGGGCCGTCCACGCCAGACCCGCGTCTGGACCGCCCGCCAGAACGACACCGCCTGCGACACCACGTCCGGCCGGTAGACGTAGATCAGCAACGGCTCCTCGCCGACGACGTCGCGGATGGCGGAAAGCAGGCCGTCGCCGGATCTATCCGGCAACCCGCTGGCCCGGTCGAGTAGCAGCGGTGTCTGGTTCCACATGAGCTTTCCACCCCACACGCCGTTCGGAGTCCGTCCGACGGTGCGGATGTAGTCACGCCATATCTCGGGCGGGGCGAGGTCAGGCTTCCCTGGATCGAAGGGATCGAGCAGGCTCAGAATCGACTCGTCGTCGACACCGGCGAACCACTCGCGCGGCTGTGGTGATTGGCTCGTATTCGGGAGGTACTGGAAAAACTCCTGAGGCTCCCCGGCCACGCCGGTTGCTCGTAGCGATTCGACCAGCAGGGTGCTGCCGCTACGCTGCGAGGCCAGCACCAAGTATGTCGACGGGCGATCTGTCACCAGCAAAGCCTAGCTGACGGAAAATTGTTGCAACTCTTCCAATTACCTTCACGCTGAACATAACTGTTGTGCGAATTCAGGCCGATTTCACGAGATCTGTTCGGTGGCTCGAAGTCCGAGTGAAAGCAGCAGCCGGACATCGGGATCGGCCAGCGATGTCGACAGCAGTGTCTCGATCCGGCGGGCCCGGTAGCGCACGGTGTTGGGATGGACGTGCAGCTGCGCTGCCGCCGCGGCGATGTCGCCGAAGCTATCCAGATACGCCCGTAATGTCTGGACCAGAGCCGGGTCGTGGGCGTGCAGTTCGCGCACCCGGGGGTCCACCAGCCGCTCGTCGGCGCCGACCAGCGTGACGATCTCGTCGAGCAGCACGGTGGTCCGCGCTTCGGCCAGCGAGGTCACCGCGGCGAACGAATCCGGATGGCGCTCAGCGCTATCCAACACTCGGTCCACATCCGCACGCACCCCGGCCAGGCCGGCCAGCCCGGGCAGCGGCGCGGCGACCACCACGCGCAACCGCAGTCCCAGCTCGGTCTGCAGAGCGTTGATGGTACCGCGAATCCAGGAGTGCAGCGACGACCGCTTCGTCGTATCCGGAAGCAACACGTACACCCGCGATCCGCGCGATGCGACCTGCGCATCCGCACGGAAAGCATTGGCGCTCAACGCTAAAACATCCGCCAAACGGCCGTGGCCACCCGAGCTGTGGAAGCCGATCAACGCGGCATCACCGCCGGCGACAATGCCCAATTCTCGCGTGATCGCTTCCACATCAAGTGATCCGAGGTCGGCCAGGCCCAACAGCTGCTGGGCACGCAACGCGTGCGTCGACGGCTTGGCCGCCAGCCGCGACATGATGCGGGCCGCCAGCACTGCGGCCCCTCGCAGCACCTCGTCGGCGTCCTCCGCCAGCGGCCGCGAACCCTGCTGCACCCAGATCGTGCCGGCGAAATCCGGTGCGCGGCGGGCGTCGAAGCCCGGCTGGTGAATGCCGACGGCCAGCCGTGGCCGCAGACCCAACTCCGGCCGCTCGGCGACCCGGACCACGTCGCTGCCGGCCCGCAGCGCGTCGAATATGCCCCACTGGCCGATCCATTTCAGGTGCTCGGGAGGACCGGCCCGACCCAGGATCGACAGTCGCCGCAAGTCGTCGGCTTCGTCGTTGGATGCCGAATAGGCCAACACGTGCGACTGCGCGTCTTCGATGCTGACCATTCCGTGAATGCGGTCGGCGAGCGACTGCGCCAGGCCGAACATGTCGGTGCCGGAGTCGTTGCGGGGATCGGTGCGATCGCCGTGGTGTTCCAGGACGTGGTTGACCAGCCGATACAACCGCTCCCAGCGGGCCCGCGGTTCGACGGCCACCACCGCCGTTCCGGTCGTGACGGCTCGGGCGACCAGCGCGTCTGAGGGCTCCTTGGCGAAGATCGCGACCGGTGGTTGCCCGGCCGGGCCGGTGGCAAGCTTGTCCAGCCAGCTCTGCGCTTGCTTGTCGGCCACGCCGAGCAAAAAGAACACATCCGCCGAGTCCGCGCCGCGGCCGATGCCGAGCCGCATGTCGTCTGAGTCGATCAACGCCGCCGACGCGACGGGCAGGTCCAGGCCACGCGGCGCTTCGACCAAGCTCGCGATGGTCGTATCCAGGGCCAACAGCAGTTGGCCGAGTCCTACGCCGGCGGGCTGCATGTTGTCCGATTATACTAGCCAGTCCGCACTTTATTGGCCGATAGGCCAAGTCGAAGGGGTGTCGTGGTTGAGATCCTTAGACATGGACGCCATCACCGCAGTGCCGCCTCCTGTCAACGAACCAATCCACGACTACGCGCCGAATTCGCCCGAGCGCACCCGGTTGCAGACCGCACTTGCCGCGCTGGCCGATCACGCGATCGACCTGCCGCACGTCATCGGCGGCACTCATCGCATGGGCAATGGTGAGCGGATCGACGTTGTGCAGCCACATCGGCACGCGGCAACGTTGGGCACGCTGACCAACGCCCAACACCGCGATGCCGCCGCCGCCGTGCAGGCTGCGTCGTTGGCCCGAACACATTGGGCGGCAACACCGTTCGACGAGCGGGCGGCGATCTTCCTGCGAGCGGCCGACCTGCTTGCCGGCCCGTGGCGGGAGAAGATCGCGGCGGCGACCATGCTGGGCCAGTCCAAAACCGCGTATCAGGCCGAGATCGACGCGCCCTGCGAGCTGGCCGATTTCTGGCGGTTCAACGTCGACTACGCACGCCAGATTCTGGCGCAGCAGCCGACGAGCGTGCGGGGGGAGTGGAACCGCACCGACTACCGCCCACTAGACGGATTCGTCTACGCGATAACGCCGTTCAACTTCACCGCGATCGCCGCGAATCTGCCCACCGCGCCGGCGCTGATGGGCAACACCGTGGTCTGGAAGCCGTCGGTGACACAGACACTGTCGGCGTACCTGACCATGCAACTGCTGGAGGCGGCCGGACTGCCACCTGGTGTGGTCAACATGGTGACCGGCGACGGCTATGCGGTATCGGAAGTGGCTCTGGCAGATCCGCGGCTGGCCGGCATTCACTTCACCGGATCGACGGCGACCTTCCAGAGCTTATGGCAGCAGGTCGGCGCCAATATCGGCCGCTTCCACAGCTATCCGCGGCTGGTCGGGGAGACCGGCGGCAAGGACTTCGTGGTCGCCCACGCCTCGGCGCGCCCGGACGTGTTGTCCACCGCACTGATTCGCGGGGCGTTCGA
>NZ_DATNJW010000597.1:0-13772 GCF_035603715.1 Mycobacterium sp.
ACACAGTAGCGACCTGAAGGGTCAGGCTGCGTCGAGAATGGCCTGATCGGCCCGCCAGTGGTACACGGTGGGTTCGCAGCCGTGCAGCAGTCCCAGATCCACGGCGTCCAGCATCGCTTGCCGCGGACCGGACTTACGCAGGTGACTGGCCGCGACCGCTACCCGCACGACGCCGTCGCGACGCGCCACCCGCTCGGCCGACAGCACCAGCATCCGGCACCACCACGGCTCGGACAGGAATCCTTCGCCGATACCCAGTACCCGTGCCCGCACGGTCGTCTGCCGGACCAGGTCGGTAATCTCATGCAGGTCGGCTAGAAGACGGAATCCGTTGCGGGGCAACGCGGTAACCGTTCCCGGTGATGCGGTCCAGCGCGGCGCCGCGAAGAGCCGAGTGCGCAGTCCGAGGTGCTCGAGCACCCGGTCCGCGGCCATCAGGCGCAGATTGGCCTCGTGTGCCGGCAGCGTGGCGAACTCACCGCGGCGCTTCTTGGTGGCCGCGTCGTCGTATCCGTTCAGCAGAATCGCATCGCCGGCGGCACGCCGACCTGCCAGCCACTCGACGGTGATCGGATCGTGATCCAGCCGGTAACCGCCTTTCAACCGCGGGGCAACCAGCAAGGACACCGGTACAGAACGGTTGTCCATTTTCTCGCAGAATTGGGCGACGTCGTCCAACGTGCGCTCGCGAATCCCGGAGACCGAGACGATCAACTTCCCAGACACATCACAATTTTGACGATGTCAGATGTCCAAATGGTGACATACACGCGGACAGCAAGCGTCAGTTCGACGCGAGCCGACCAGCTAATTCGGTAGCACAGCCTCGACCGCCGCGATCACCTCAGGCGCATCAGGCACCGTTTGCGGACGGAATCGGTTGACCACCTCTCCGCCCGGTGCGACCAGGAATTTCTCGAAGTTCCACTGCACGTCACCGGCCTGACCGGCGGCGTCAGGCGTCTTGGTCAATTCGGTGTAAAGCGGGTGCCGGTCCGGCCCATTGACATCGGTTTTGGCCAACAGCGGGAACGTCACACCATAAGTCGTCGAACAAAAAGTCTGGATTTCTTCCGCGCTGCCCGGCTCTTGTCCCATGAATTGATTGCACGGAACTCCGAGAACGGTCAGGCCGCGCTCGGCGTAATCGCGCGCAAGCTGCTCAAGCGCGGCGTATTGCGGCGTCAGACCACATTTTGAGGCGACGTTGACCACCAGCACGGCGCGGTCGTTGTAGTCGGCCAGCGACAGTGAACCGCCATCGAGGCCGGTCAAAGCGATCTCGGTCACAGTCATACCCGGAGGCTACCCCAGGACATTTTGATCAGCTAGCTACTTTCTCGTTAGTCTGGTGGTCATGGTTTCTCGCGCGGTACCGACGGCCAACGACGAACCCGCGGCCGACAATCTCGCCGAGTACCCGGATTCGCTGGATGCCGGCCTGCTGCGGATCGCCGGTGTCTGCATTCTCGCCTCGGTGATGGCGATTCTGGACGGCACGGTCGTCAGCGTCGCGCAGCGCACGTTCATCGCGGAGTTCGCATCCACTCAGGCCGTCGTCGCCTGGACAATCACCGGCTACACGCTCGGCCAGGCCACTGTGATTCCGCTGGCCGGCTGGGCATCAGACCGATTCGGCACCAAGCGGCTGTTCATGGGTGCGGCTTTATGGTTCACCCTGGCATCGCTGCTGTGCTCGATGGCATCAAACGTCACCCAGCTCATCGCATTTCGAGTCATCCAAGGTTTTGGCGGCGGGATGCTGGTGCCGCTGACCCTGATCATCTTGACGCGCGAGGCCGGCCCGAGACGGCTCGGCAGGTTGATGGCGGTGCTCGGCATCCCGATGCTGCTTGCCCCGATGTGCGGGCCGGTCCTCGGTGGCTGGCTGATCAGCGCTTACGGCTGGCAATGGATCTTCCGGATCAACCTGCCGATCGGCGTCATCCTGATAGTGCTCGCGGCATTGATCTTTCCGAAAGATCGTCCGCGCCCGTCGGAGGCCTTCGACTTCGTCGGGATGCTCTTGCTGTCACCGGGATTGGCAACCCTGCTGTTCGGGATCTCCTCGGTGCCGCGGCGTGACAGCTTCACCGACAACCATGTGTGGATACCGGGGCTCATCGGAATCGCTCTGATTACGGCGTTCGTTCTGCACGCGCTGCATCGCGCCGACCATCCGCTCATCGACCTGCGGCTGTTCAAGAATCGGGCGGTAACGCTGTCCAACTCCGCGATGTTCGCGTTCTCCGTTGGGTTTTTCGGCGCCGTCCTGGTCATTCCCAGCTATCTCCAGCAGCTGCTGCATGAAACTCCGCTGCAGTCCGGCCTGCAACTGATCCCGCAGGGGCTCGGCGCGATGCTGACTATGCCGCTGGCCGGCACCTTGATGGACAAACGCGGACCCCGCAATGTCCTGTTGGTCGGGATCACGGCGATCACCACCGGATTGACCGTATTCGCCTATGGCGCATCGCAACAGGCGGAATATATGCCGATCCTGATGGTGGGATTGGTCATCACGGGCATCGGCCTGGGCTGCACCCTGACACCGCTGTCCGGCGCGGCGGTACAGACATTGGCTCCGCACGAGGTGGCGCGCGGGTCGACGCTGCTGAGTGTCAACCAACACGTCGCCGTTGCGGTTGGCACCGCGTTGATGTCGGTGATCTTGACCAGTCAGTTCAATCGCAGCGAAACCATCGGCGCCGCAGAGAAACTCGGGATTCTCCGGGGAAAATTCGGGAAGCACGGTCCACCGGTGCCGTCGCATCACGAGGTCTCCGCTGATTTCACCATCCGGCTGATGCATGACCTCACCCACGCCTACACACTCGTGTTGGTGGTCTCGATCGTCGTTGTCGCGCTGACACTGCTTCCGGTGGCGTTTCTACCCAACAAGCCACCGCCGCCCGGCCGACGCCAGACCACGGTGCCCGTCTAGAGCGCTACTCCTCGAACAACATCATCGCAATCCGCTCCACGGACGCCATCGGATCGGCGGCCTTCAGCTCAGGGTTCACCGCGTCATTCAGCCACAGCATCGAAAAACCGTGCACCAGCGACCAAGCCGCGAGTTGCGCACCACGCGGATCCGCCTGGGCGTGCTGGTCTGGCAGTGACGCGACGCCGCGGGCCAGCTCGTCCCCGGCAGCGGCTTCGGCGGCCACCAACTCCGGGTTCAACGGGTCGAGCAACGACTTGTCGAACATCACCCGGTAGTGGCCCGGATGCTCGATGGCGAACCGCACATACGCCGATGCAGCATCCAGGAAGCGCGGGCGAGCCTCCGCGAGTGCAGTGGCCAGCAGCCCGAACCCTTGGGCGGCCAGCGCGGTGAACAAACCACGGCGGTCGGTGAAGTGGTGTGCCGGTGCGGCGTGCGACACCCCCGCTTCGCGCGCCAGCTCGCGAAGCGACACCCCGTCGGCGCCCCGCTGTGCCACCAGACGCGCGGCTTCGGTAAGTATCTCGGCCCGCAGATCGCCGTGATGGTAGGTCGAACGGTCCATAGCGACAGCATAGCGGACTAACTTGACACTGACTAGTTTGCCGTCGTACGCTCGGCCGCAAAACTAGTCAGTGTCTAGATTGGAGATGAAAAGATGGCTCCGTTGATCGCTCTGCTCATCGGAAGCATGGTCGCCCGGCTCGTGGGCCGGCTCGGCGTCGACTACCTCGACAGCTGGGGCAAGGCGATCGCTGTCGGTCTGGCCGCGATGTTCGTGCTGACCGGCGTGGCGCACTTCGCCCCGCCGCTGCGCGGCAGCCTGATCGCGATAGTGCCGCCGCGACTGCCGGCGCCGGGATTACTGGTCAGCTTCACCGGGGTGCTGGAATTGCTCGGCGCGGTCGGCCTGTTGATTCCGGCTACCCGGATCGCGGCGGGGGTCTGTCTACTGCTGTTGATGGTGGCGATGTTCCCGGCCAACATCTACGCGGCCCGGATGCCCAACCCGCCCAAGTCGATGACGACCCGGCTACCCCTGCGCACCGCTGAGGAGATCGTCTACCTGGCCGCTGCCGTAGTGGTCGCGGTCGGCGGCAGCTAGCAACCAAGCGTATTGGTAGGCGGCCTCTTTCCAGCGTTCGTAGCGCCCGCTGATACCACCGTGGCCGGCGGTCATTTGGGTCTTCAATAGCACCGGATTGCCGTCGGTCTTGGTGTGCCGCAGCGCCGCAACCCATTTCGCCGGCTCGACATAGTAGACCCGAGTGTCGTGCAGCGAGGTCATCGCGAGAATGGCCGGATACTTCTGCGCCGCCACATTTTCGTACGGCGAATACGATTTCATGTAGTGGTAGACATCGCTGTCGCTCAACGGGTTTCCCCATTCGTCCCACTCGGTGACGGTCAGCGGCAACGACGGGTCCAGGATCGTGGTCAGCGGATCGACAAACGGCACCTGCGCCAGAATTCCGGCAAAAAGGTCGGGCGCCATGTTGGCCACCGCACCCATGAGTAGGCCACCGGCGCTACCTCCCAGCGCCACCAACTGCTGCGGGCGGGTCAGCCCGGTGTCCACCAGATGCTGCCCGACTGAGACGAAGTCGGTAAAGGTGTTCTTCTTCTCCAGAAGCTTGCCGTGCTCGTACCACAGCCGGCCCATCTCACCGCCGCCGCGCACATGTGCGACGACGAACACCATGCCGCGGTCCAGCAATGACAGCCGGGCGATGGAAAATCGTGGATCCTCGCAGATCTCGTAGGCGCCGTAGCCGTAAACCAAAGCCGGGGCCGGGAATTCGATACCGGCACGATGGACGATCGAAATCGGGATCTTGGTACCGTCGGCCGCGTGCGCCCAATCGCGACGTTCGACGTAATCCTCGCGGCGGTAATCGCCCAGCACCGGTTGCTCGCGCAACAGCGTGCGCTCGCCGGTGACCAGGTCCAGATCGTAAATGCGTACCGGGGTGATAAACGACCCCGCGCCGACCCGTAGCTTGGGCGACTCCCAATTCGGGTTGGCGCCCAGCCCGGCCGACATCAGCTCGGAGTCGAAGGCGATCTCCTCGGCACGTCCGTAGTCGTTGTCCTTTATGGGCCACAACTGGATTCGCGGTAGCGCTGCGCCGCGGTAGCTGACCACCAGGTGCCCGGCGAACGCATCGACGCCGTCTAGCCGCACATCGTCGCGGTGATCGATCAGGGTGCGCTGCGCTGTGGGGTCGTCGACAGGCGCCTCGGCCAGCGTGAAGTTCACCGCGTTGTCGTTGTGCAGGATCAAGAATCGATCCTGCCCTCCGACGATCGCGTGCTCCACCGAATATTCGATGCCCTCCCGGCGGGGCAACACCGTGACGAACTCGGCATGCGGATCGCCGGCGTCGGCATAGCGGACTTCCGAGGTGATAGCCGATCCCGCTGCGATCAATACGTACGCGTCGCTACGCGTCCGGCCAACCGCGAGCCAAAACTTCTCGTCGGATTCGTGATACACCTTCTCGGCGGAAAGGCCGGACGCAAGGCGATGACGCCACACCGTATCGGGACGCCATGCCGCGTCAAGGGTGATGTAGTAGACGGTTCGATTGTCGGTGGCCCAGGTCGCCCCCGCACCGATGCCGACGATCTCGTCGGGATACTGCTCTCCGGTGCGAAGGTTCCTGAACCGCAACGTATAACGTTCGTCGCCGACTACGTCGACGGAGTAGGCCAGCACATTTCCGTCGGGGCTGACGCTGGCGGCACCCAGCGAGAAGAAGTCGTGCCCTTCGGCTTCGACGTTCTCATCGAGCAGCACCTGCTCGCCGGCAATCTCGGTGTGCTCGTCGAAGACCGGTGGATTCCAGTCGGTTGGATCGGCTATCGCGCAACGGCATTGGACACCGTACTGCTTGCCTTCGTAGCTGCGAGCGTAATACCACCAGTCGCCGCGACGGACCGGTACCGACAGGTCGGTTTCCTTGGTCCTGGCTTTGATCTCATCGAAGATGCGCTGCCGCAACGGCTCGAGCGGGGCGGTCGTCTGATCGGCGTAGTCGTTCTCGGCCTCCAGATAGGCGACCACTTCATGACTCGACTTGTCGCGCAGCCATTCGTATGGATCGTTGAACACGTCACCGTGAAACTCTCTCCGAGAGTCGACACGTTTGGCGATCGGCGGCTGAGGATTATCGGTCATGCGCACGGACCGATCCAGTCGCCGAAGCTCAATCCAGAAATCCGTTCGTAGGCCTCGACATAACGAGCCCTAGTGGCATCGATGACGCTGTCCGGAAGCGGTGGCGGCGGCTTAGAACCTCCGCGATCCCAGCCCGACTCGGGACTGGTCAACCAGTTGCGGACGAACTGTTTGTCGAAGCTGTTCTGCACCTCGCCGACGCGGTAATCGGCCGCCGGCCAGTAGCGCGACGAGTCGGGGGTGAAGATCTCATCGGCCAGCACCAGGACGCCGCGGGCATCGACGCCGAACTCGAATTTGGTGTCGGCGATGATGATTCCCTTTCGGAGCGCGTGGTCAGCGGCCTGGACGTAGGTCTGCAAAGTACGGTCGCGCAATTGGTTGGCGCGGACTCCACCGACCATCTCGATCACCTTCGCGAACGGAATATTCTCGTCGTGTTGTCCCAGTTCAGCTTTCGTCGCGGGGGTGAACAACGGGGTCGCGAACCTGCTGGCCTCGACGAGGCCCGGCGGCAAGGTGATGCCACAGACTTTGCCGGTCTCCTGGTAGTCCAGTAAGCCCGAACCGGTCAAATACCCGCGGGCGACGCACTCCACCGGTGCCATGTCGAGCTCGTGCACCACCAGCGCCCGGCCCAAGACTTCGTCGGGGATCCGCGGATCATCCGGCGGTCCGGCCAGATGGTTGGGCGCCTCGACGAGATCGAAGAAGAACACGCTCATCGCGGTCAAGATGCGTCCCTTATCTGGGATCACACTGTCGAGTACATAGTCGAATGCCGAGATCCGGTCAGTCGCGACGAACAGCAGGTGACCGTCGTCGATGCGATACAACTCGCGGACTTTGCCACTGGCCAGGTGCTGATAGTCGGACAGAGCGGGACGCATCGAGACAGCGTAGCGGTCGCCGTAACGGCGACCTACAGACCGACCCTGTGTTGGGATCGGAGTATGAAATCGCGGTTTGTCCCTTACGCCACCACTCCGGGCCGACTGCTGGCTCAGCTGTTCAGCGACGTCGTCGTCGCCATCTGGACTTTTCTCTGGGTGCTCGTCGGCCTGGCCGTCCACAGCGCGGTGTCGACGATCGCCGATGTGGGTCGGCAGGTTCAAGGCGGCGCTGACGGTGTCGCCGACAGCCTCAAGTCGGCCGGCCAGAGCGCCGAGCACATCCCACTGGTCGGCGGGGCGGTCAGCGAACCGCTGACCGCGGCCAGCAAGGCCGCGCTCGACATCGCCGGCGCCGGCCACAACCTGGATAGCACCGCCAGCTGGCTGGCCGTCGTACTGGCGTTGGCGGTTGCGGCCCCGCCGACGCTCGGGGTGGCGGTGCCGTGGCTGGCGTTACGCATTCGGTTCCTCCGGCGCAAGTTGACCGTGAGCGCGCTGGCCGCCACCCCGGCCGGTGCCCAGCTGCTGGCGTTGCGGGCGTTGGCCAACCGGCCACTGGGCCGGCTCACCGCGGTGTCCCCCGACCCGGTCGGGGCATGGCGTGCAGCGGATCCCCGCGCCATCCATGGCCTTGCGGCCCTCGAATTGCGTTCGGCGGGAATAGCGGTCAGGGCACGTTAGACCAATTCCACCACGAGATGCCGGATACCGGTGTGCCGGTTGCTACGTGTCCATTCCACATCACGCACGACCTGCACGGTTGCGAACCGCGACAGCAGCTCTTCGAACAGCACCCGCAGCTCCAGCCTGGCCAGGTTGGCGCCCAAGCAGTAATGCGCACCCTGGCCGAAACCAAGGTGCGGGTTGGGCTTTCGCTCGATATCGAACTCATCGGCGTCGTCGAATACGCTTGCGTCGCGGTTGGCCGAGCCCTCCCATATCTGCACCTTCTGCCCCGCCCCAATCGGCGCGCCGCCGACCGTGACGTCGCGGGTGGCCGTGCGCCGCTTGGACGGCGACGGCGACGTCCACCGGACCATCTCCTCGACCGCGGTCGGCAGCGTGTCCAAATCCTCACGCAGCGCGCGTAATTGCTCCGGATGGTTGGCCAGCGCCAGCAGCCCGCCGGCGACCGCGTTACGGGTCGTCTCCGCGCCGGCACTGAACAGCAGGCTGAAGAACAAATACAGCTCGAGGTCGGACATGGCCGGGCCGTCGTCGGCATGGGCCGCCGCGTTTGCGACCACCGACAACATGTCATCGGTGGGCTGGGCACGTTTCGACGCGATCAGCTCCAGCCCGTAGGTGTACATCCGCGAGCCGGCCTCCTCGGCCGACAGCTGCGACAAAGCCGCCTTGCGCGATCCGCCGAAGTCGAACTGCGGTTCGATGGCCTCGAACAACCAATGCCGTTCGGATTCAGGCACTCCCAGCAGAATGCAAATCATCTGCATGGGTAATTCGGCGGCGACGTCCATAACGAAGTCGAACGGCTCGCCGGGCACCACCGCATCCAGCAGCCGACGCGTCCGCCCGCGCAGGTCGTCTTCGACCAGCCCGATCATCCGCGGCGTCAGCCCCGAGCTGACCAGCCGCCGAATCTGCGTATGCCGCGGGTCGTCCATCATGTTGAGCACTTGGCCCGCGATCGACAGATCCTGCAGCAGCGTGCCGCCGAACGGTCGGTCCCCGCCGGTGACCGACGAGAACGTCACCGGATCTTTCAGCACGGCAAGCGTTTCCGCGTAGCTGGCAACGGACCAGAACCCCTCACCGTCTGGCGTGTGCTCGGTCGGGCGGTGCCAGTAGACCGGTGCCTCGCGCCGATGGACGGCGAACAGCTCGTGCGGAAAGCCGTTGGCGAAGTTATCCAGGTCGGTGAAGTCGACCTGCGAGAGCGCCCCGGCCAGAGTCATAGGATGGCACCCGGCGTGTACTTGGCTGCATCGGGATAACGGGTGACCAGCGCATCGACCTCCGCGACCACCGCGTCGACCTGATCGCCGGCCGCGCCGATGAACGCTTTTCGGTCGGCCAGCGCGGCATCGATCGCGGCCCGATCCAGCGGCAGGCGCGGGTCGGCGGCCAGCCGGTCGAGTAGATCCGGCTCGGCGCCTTGCTCGCGCATCGCCAGCGCCGCACCGACAGCATGCTCCTTGATCACCTCGTGCGCCGTTTCCCGGCCCAGTCCCGCGCGCACGGCGGCGATCAACACCTTGGTGGTGGCGAGGAACGGCAGATAGCGGTCCAGCTCCCGCTGAATCACCGCGGGGTAGGCACCGAATTCGTCGAGCACGGTCAGCATGGTCTCGATCTGTCCGTCGACGGCAAAGAAGCTGTCCGGCAAGGTGACTCGGCGCACCACGGAACAGAACACATCACCTTCGTTCCACTGCGCCCCGGCCAACTCGGCGGCCATCGAGGCGTAGCCGCGCAGCACGACCTGGAGCCCGTTGACCCGCTCACAGCTGCGGGTGTTCATCTTGTGCGGCATCGCCGACGAGCCGACCTGTCCGGCAGCGAAGCCCTCGGTGACCAGATCGTGGCCGGCCATCAGCCGGATGGTGTGTGCCAGCGACGACGGGCCGGCGCCCAGCTGAACCAGAGCCGACACCACGTCGTGGTCGAGCGAACGCGGATACACCTGCCCGACGCTGGTCAAAACCGTTGCGAAGCCCAGGAAATCGGCGATGCGCTGTTCGAGGTCAGCCAGCTTCGCCGCGTCGCCACCGAGCAGGTCGAGCATGTCCTGGGCGGTTCCCATCGGACCTTTGATGCCGCGCAACGGGTAACGATCGATCAATTCCCGGAGCCTGGTCAATGCGACGAGAGTCTCCTGCGCTGCCGACGCGAACCGCTTGCCCAGTGTGGTGGCCTGTGCCGCGACGTTGTGACTGCGTCCGGCCATCACCAGATCGCAGTAGCTCGCGGCGCGCTCGGCCATCCGGGACACCACCGCCACGCCGTGCGCGAACACCAACTCTAGCGAGCGGCGAACCTGCAACTGCTCGACATTCTCGGTCAGGTCACGACTGGTCATGCCCTTGTGCACGTGTTCGTGACCGGCCAGCGCGTTGAACTCCTCGATGCGGGCCTTCACGTCGTGGCGCAGCACCCGCTCGCGGGCAGAGATCGACGCCAGGTCGACGTCGTCGAGCACCCGTTCGTAATCGGCGATCGCCGTTGCGGGGACCTCGACGCCCAATTCCGCCTGCGCCCGCAACACCGCCAGCCAGAGCCGCCGCTCGGCGACGATCTTGGCCTCCGGCGACCAGATCGCCACCATGTCCGCGCTGGCGTAGCGGTTGGCCAAGACGTTCGGGATTGTCACAAACACACAGCTTAATGGCGCCGCGCCGGGCACGGATCAGGCACAGTGAGGCTCATGCACTTTGTTGGGCTCGATCTGGCCTGGGGCGAGAAGAACAACACAGGTATCGCCGTCGTCGACGCCGACGGTCGACTGCTGCACGTCGGCGCCGGGCACGACGATGAAAGCATCGAAGCAGCGGTGGAGCCCTACGTCAGCGACGACTGCCTGGTGGCCATCGACGCCCCGTTGATCGTGCGGAACTCAGCTGGAGCCCGGCCGTGCGAGACGGCACTCAACCGCGACTTTCATGCGTTCGAGGCGGGCGCCCATCCGGCGAACACCGAGAACCCCGCGTTCAACAGTCCTCGCGGCGCACGGATCGCCAACGCACTGACCCTCGACATGAATCCCGCGTCGACGTCGACACGGCGGGCGATCGAGGTGTATCCGCATCCAGCGACGGTCGCGTTGTTCGGTTTGCAGAAAACCCTCAAATACAAGAAGGGAACCTTCGAGGCACGTCAGCACGAGCTGCTGCACCTGATGACGCTGATCGAAGGCCTCGACAAGGCGTCGCCCCGACTGCGGGTGAACCACAACGTGTCCTGGGTGGAGCTTCGTAAGCGCGTCAAGGCTGCGACCCGGCCGGTACAACTCGACCGGGACGAGGATCCGGTCGACGCGGTGGTGTGCGCGTACGTTGCGCTGTTTTCATATCACCGCCCAGAGGACGTGACGCTGTACGGCGATTTCGCGACCGGTTATATCGTCACGCCGACGCTGCCGCCCGATGCAGCGCCGGCCCGCCGTCGCCGCGCTGTGCCACAGCCGGACAACGACGACCTACGTGCGCAGGTGGCTCACGTCGCAACACTTCTCGACGAAGCGCAGCGCGGCTTGACCGCGATCCGTCGGCAGCTCGGCGGCTAGCCGTCAAGGCCTTCGGATCCGCTGTCAGAGCCCGCAATAGCGCGTTAAAGAGTGGTGTGAATGGCTAATTCGGCTGAAACCGAATCACACCTGCACGGGTCGGCGGTCGAACGGCGCCACCGCATCAATGACATCAATCACAGTCGACCGTGCGAGAGTGCGCGGATCCTGGCGGTCGTCGACCAACGCCGAAACCACTGCGCCATCAACCGTGCAGATCAACGCCGCGACGAGCTCAGGGCGCACCGAGCGTCCCGACCGTTCGATGACCTCGGCCACGGCGTCGACCCGCTGGCGCAGGCTGCGGCGCTGGATTTCCCGTAATCCGGGTAGGCGGGCACAAGCGATGTGGCGCTCGTAGCGCGAAATCAGCTGCTCGGTCAGACGCGTTTCGGATTCGCCGCCGACGAGCAGGTCGACCAGCAGGTCCGCGGTGGTATCGGCGCTGCGCCGCCGACGCGACAGCGTGGCCACCTGCGCACGCAGCTGCGCGACCTCCAGCAACCCGATATGCGCCACCGCGCTGGCGATCAGATCGTCGAGGCTGGAGAAGTAATAGGTGGTCGACGCCAGCGGAAGACCCGCGCGGCGCGCCACGGCGCGGTGCCGGACCGCCTCGAACCCGCCTTCACAAAGCAGCTCGGCGGCCGCGCTGACCAGCGCATACCGTCGACGTTCGCCCTTGGGGGTGACGGCGCCTTTAGGTGGGGCAACCGCCTTCGGCGCGACAGTGGCGGGCGCAGCGACAACGGTCGGTGCGGTGGCAACAGCCGACGCGGCAACGACCTGCTTGGCAGCGACAGCTACCCCGGGAGCAAAGGCTCCCTCGGGAGCCACAGCTGCAGTCACCTAGGACATGGTGCCAGCCAGGCTGGCGCCGTATTGCCCTTTCGAACAAACACCCAGGAGTCGCGCAGCCACGAGGGGACCGAATGCGGCGCTTTATGATGACCCGCATGCCGGAGATGAGTCGTCGTGCCGTGTTGCGCCTGGGCAGCGGCGCCGCGGCCGGAGCGCTCGGCGTCTATGCGATGGACCGCTTGCTCGCCGGGCGTCCTCCGGTGGCGGCGCCGGTAGTCATGACCGGCACCGGCATTCCGCTAGCGCCGCACCCGCCGCTGGAGCCGGTGCCCGCGCCGACGATGGTGACCGGTTCGTTCGTGTCCGCGGCGCGCGGTGGAGTCGCCACCAACTGGGCCATCGCACGTCCTCCCGGTCAGACCAAACCGCTGCGGCCGGTGATCGCGCTGCACGGCAAGGGCAGCAGCGCGGCCACCGTGATGGAGGGCGGGGTCGAGCAGGGGCTGGCCCAGGCCGTCGCCGCCGGCCTGCCTCCGTTCGCGGTTGTGGCTGTCGACGGTGGCGGAAGCTATTGGCACAAAAGGGCTTCCGGCGAAGACTGCAGCGCGATGGTGTTGAACGAGCTCATCCCGATGCTGGGCGGCCAGGGCCTCGACACCTCCCGGGTCGGGTTTCTGGGCTGGTCGATGGGCGGTTACGGCGCCCTGTTGCTGGGCGGTCGGCTCGGTGCGGGCCGCACCGCGGCGATCTGCGCGGTGAGCCCGGCGCTGTGGATGTCGTCGGGGGCGGCCGCCCCGGGCGCGTTCGACGGCCCTGACGATTTCGCGGCTAACTCGGTGTTCGGAATGCCCGCGCTCGGGTCCATTCCGATCCGGGTGGATTGCGGCAACAGCGATCCGTTCTACAGCGCGACCAAGCAGTTCGTCGCCCAGTTGCCCAGTCCACCGGCGGGCGGGTTTTCTCCGGGTGGCCACGATGCGTCGTTCTGGAGTGCGCAGCTGCCGGCCGAATTGACCTGGATGGCGCCGCTGCTGACTGTGTAGCAGCGCTGTACTTCTCGACCGCAGCCCCTACCAGAAGGCTTACGATATTCGAGACGATAGCGCGCAGTGCGTGCTCTGAGTGCACGGAGGTTACCCGAATTGGCGAGGCAAGCCGTCGCGGACAAGCGGCAGCGACGTGAACGCGGATCGATCAGCGTCGACGAAATCATCAACGGCGCGTTCGACGTCGCCGCGGAAGTCTCGGTCGACGGCTTGAGCATGCCGCTGCTGGCCAAGCATCTCGATGTCGGCGTGACAAGCATCTACTGGTACTTCCGGAAAAAGGACGATCTGCTCAACGCGATGACCGACCGCGCGTTGGGCCAGTACGACTTCGCGACACCCTTTGTCGAGGGCCAAGACTGGCAGGATTCGTTGCGGGATCACGCGCGAAAGATGCGGCAGACGTTTCGGGACAACCCGATCCTGTGCGACCTGATCCTGATCCGTGGCACCTTTGGCCGCGAGGCGACGCTCGCGGCGTTCCAGAAGCTGGAGAAGGCGGTCACCACATTGGTCGAGGCGGGCCTGTCACCCGAGGACGCGTTCGACACCTACGCCAGCATCTCGGTGCACACCCAGGGCGCGGCGGTTCTCGAACGCCTGCAAGACAAATCGGGCGGAGCCGAACCGTATCGTCGCGGCGGGAGCCCGGTGATTGATC
>NZ_DATNJW010000598.1:0-4241 GCF_035603715.1 Mycobacterium sp.
CAGCGGCAGCAGCACGATGAAGCGGGTATCGCCGGGCACGGACTCCACGCGCAAATCCCCGCGATGTTTCTTCACGACGATGTTCCACGCCAAATCCAGCCCGAGGCCGGTGCCCTCGCCGACCGGTTTGGTGGTGAAGAACGGCTCGAAGATGTGCTCGCGCGCCTCATCGGGGATACCGGGCCCGGTGTCGCAGATCTCGATGCGGGCCAGCTTCTCGCCTTCCCGGCCGGTGCGGACGGTCAGCGTGCCGCCCTTCTCGCGCATCGCCGCCAGTGCGTTGTCAATAATGTTGGTCCAGACCTGGTTGAGATCGCCTGGGAAACAAGGGATTTCGGGTAGCGACTGGTCGAACTCCTTGACCACTGTGATCGCGCTGCCGTTCTTACTGCCGTCTTTGCTGAATCGGTCGGCGAACATCACCAGCGTGCTGCGCAACAGTTCGTGCACGTTGGCCACGTCGAAAAGAGCCCGGTCCATCCGGGAATATTGCTTGGCATCGGCGACCAGGGCCGAAATCCGTTTGCTCGCTTCCGAAATCTGGTTCATCAGAAGTTCGCTCTCGATCGTGTAGCTGATCCAGCGGATCGCCTCCTCCACCGAGGCGGAAGCATCCAATTCCTCGGCGGTTGCGGCAATCCGCTCCAGCCAGTCGGTGTCGACGCCGCCTTCGACGAGTGATGGTGCGATGTCCCATCCGCCCTCGATGTCGTGGTCCTCGAGCCACTCGCCGACGGCGTCCTCGCGGTCGGTGGATTCGATCGCGGTCAGATGCTCCGACGCCGATTTGGCGACCTGCTCGGCGACCGCCTCCTGCAGCCGCACCAATGCGTTCAGCGTCTCGGCGCTGACGGTGCCGTCAGCGAGCATCACCAGTTTCCCGCGCATGCGGGAGATCCGGCCGCGCAGCTCGTCGGCGGCCCGTGCGATGGCCGCGGCCGGATTGTTCAGCTGATGGGTCAGCCCGGCCGACAACCGGCCCAGCGCGAGCAGCTTCTCCCGGTTGTCGATGATCCGGCGGGTCCGGTCGGTGCCCACCGCGATCCCGTCGAGCAGGTGAACCGCCATCGGGAACTGATCCCGCATGAATTGGGCGAACACCGGCGCGTCCATGACGAAGAACCGCGACGGCTTGGTCACGTGCACCGACGCGTCATAGAGCTTTTGGTTCCCGCCGGTGAACGCCCGCCAGGCACCGCAATACACGCCGCGCTGCGATGTCCGGTTCGTCTCGATGGCCTGGCCGCCAGAGAGCTTCGACATCGCCAGCTCGCCCTCGATCAGGACGTAGAAGCAGGTCGCCGGATCGCCCTCGACGATGATCGGTCCCGGCTGGAATTCCTGGATATGGCCGTTGACGCACAGGGTCTCGAGCTGGTCGTCAGAGAGCTTCTCGAACAGGAACAGGGTGCGCAATTCGTCTGCGTCGCAAGGGAGCCGGGTAGTCATGACTCCGCCAGGTAACGGTGAACCAACATCACGGCCATCGATCCTTCCCCCACCGCGGCCGCGACCCGTTTGGCGGATTGGGAGCGCACATCGCCGGCGACGAACACGCCCGGCACGCTGGTCTCCAGGTGGTGCGGTGGCCGGTCGAGCGTCCAGCCGCACACGTTTCGCAGATCCGGGCCGGTGAGGATGAAGCCGTGGTCGTCGCGGGCGAGCACGTCCTTGAGCCACTCGGTGCGCGGTGCGGCGCCGATGAAGATGAACATCCGGGCGCAGCTGACGTCGTCGGTCCGCCCGGTCCGGTTGTCGATCAGAGTCAGTCGTTCGAGGTAATCGTTTCCGATGGCGCACTGCACTTCGGTACAGGTACGGACAGTGATGTTGGGTCGCTGCTCGATCTGTTCGATCAGGTAGTGCGACATCGACGCCTCCAGCGACGGCGCGCGCACCACGATCGTGACGGATTTGGCCTCGCGGGACAGGTACATCGCGGCCTGGCCGGCGGAGTTCGCCCCGCCGATCACGTAGATCTCTTCGCCCTCACATTCCGAGGCGATGGAGACCGCGGCCCCATAGTGCACGCCGCGGCCTTTCAACGAGTCGCAGCCGTCCGCGGTCAGCTCGTTGTAGGCGACGCCGGTGGCGACGATGATCGCGTGCGCGTCGATGGAGCCGCCGTCGGCGAACCGAATGGTGCGTTTTGGTCCGTTGATCTCCAGGGCGGTGGCCGTGCGGGCGGTGATGAGTTCCGCGCCGAACTTCTCCGCCTGTCTGCGCGCGCGATCAGCCAGTTGGCCGCCGGACACCCCGTCGGGAAAGCCGAGATAATTTTCGATCCTCGAGCTCTGGCCGGCCTGGCCGCCCGTCGCAGTTGTCTCTATCAGCACCGTGCGCAGGCCTTCGGAAGCGCCATAGACGGCGGCAGCCAGGCCCGCGGGCCCGCCGCCGACCACGATCAGGTCGTAGAAGTCTTGTGACGGCGTGGTGGTCAGGCCCAATGTGTCGGCCAGTTCGGCGTTGCTGGGTTCGACGAGCGGGTCGCCGTGTTCGGTGACGACGACCGGGAGCCGCCTGCCGTCCTCGCCGGCCGCTTGAAGCAGTTGCTCGCCGACTGGCTCGTCGGAGGCGAACCAGTTGTAGTGCAGCCCGTTGCGGGCCAGGAAGTCGCGGACTTCCCAGGATCGCGCCGACCAGCGGTGACCGATCACCTTGGTGTGCGGGATGGGTCGTTCGGGCGCCCGCTTCCAGGCCTCCAGCAGATCGTCGATGACGGGGTACAGCTTCTCCTCGGGCGGATCCCACGGCTTGAGCAGGTAATGGTCCAGGTCGACGACGTTGATGGCGTCGATGGCGGCGTGAGTGTCGGCGTACGCGGTCAGCAACACCCGCTTGGCCGCCGGATACAGGTCCATTGCCTTCTCGAGGAAGTCGATACCGGTCATCTGGGGCATCCGGTAGTCGGCGACGAGCATGGCGACCGTCTCACCGCGCAACTTGAGCTGCTTGAGGGTGTCCAGCGCGTCCGGGCCCGATTCGGCCCGCACAATCCGGTGGGCATCGCCGTATTTGCGCCGCAAATCCCTGGCAACAGCCCGGGACACCCCGGGATCGTCGTCGACGGTCAGCATCACGGGTTTCCGGGATGCGGTATCGGCACTCGCGGGGTTAGTCATCAGCGTCAAGTATGCGCTTGTCAGGCCTGCCGTGTGGGGGTGAGGGTGGCGGTCCGAAATTCTCTGACAGCGATTTTGGCCAGCACGAATAAGCGGGTATCGTGGAGCAACGGTGCGTCATCGCGCTGGTTTCTCGCGTGCCCTGTCTTAGGAATTTCCTGTCACTGGCTCACGTTATAAAGCCGGCGAATGCTGCGCTGATCCGGGCGTAGAAGCAACGAAACCAAAAGACGAGGATTTCAGAGACGTTATGGCCAAGAAGGACGGCGCCATAGAGGTCGAGGGCCGCGTGGTCGAGCCCCTGCCCAATGCGATGTTCCGCATTGAGCTGGAAAACGGCCACAAGGTGCTCGCCCACATCAGTGGCAAGATGCGGCAGCACTACATCCGCATCCTGCCCGAGGACCGGGTGGTGGTGGAGTTGTCTCCCTACGACCTGTCCCGTGGCCGCATTGTGTACCGCTACAAGTAAGAGCCCGAAGAACTAACCGACGAGAAGACAGAACAGGATCAACAAGCCGTGAAGGTGAACCCGAGCGTCAAGCCGATCTGCGACAAGTGCAGGGTGATCCGTCGGCATGGGCGGGTCATGGTGATCTGCTCCGATCCGCGCCACAAGCAGCGTCAGGGCTAATCGCCCGCGCCGTGCGGCGCACACACAACTGAATGCAGACCTCCCAGCACCACTGAGCGGCAGGCATCTTTAGAGATGGGCCAGCTCAGCCTCGTCCGGAACGGAGGCCGGACCCCGGAGCCCTGAGTTGTTTTCTGGGCCAGGGAACGGGCTGGGAACAGACCTCCGCATAGAGAAGGAATGCCACCCATGGCTCGACTAGTGGGCGTCGACCTCCCGCGCGATAAGCGCATGGAGGTCGCGTTGACGTACATCTACGGCGTTGGCCGTACCCGTTCCAACGAAATCCTGGCCGCTACCGGGATCGACAAAGACCTGCGTACCAAGGACCTCACCGACGATCAGGTGACCCATCTGCGCGACTACATCGAAGGCAACCTCAAGGTCGAGGGTGATCTGCGCCGCGAGGTGCAGGCCGACATCCGCCGCAAGATCGAAATCGGTTGCTACCAGGGCCTTCGGCACCGCCGCGGCCTGCCGGTGCG
>NZ_DATNJW010000599.1:0-7623 GCF_035603715.1 Mycobacterium sp.
GCACCCGACCGCGTGCTCGATTTGGGCTGCGGCACGGGTTATCTACTGCGCGAACTGGCAAGCCGCTATCCCGACGCCGAACAGCTTGTCGGCATCGATGCCGCACCCGCGATGGTGGAGACGGCCAATGCCATTGCCCAAGACGACCGGCTGACGTTCGTTGCCGGTGTCGCCGAACAGATCCGGTATCCCGACGAGACGTTCAACCTGGTCGTCAGCACTACCTCATTCGATCACTGGTCTGATCAGCAAGCGGGACTGCGCGAATGCGCGCGGGTGCTGTGTCCCGGTGGTCGGCTGGTGCTCGTCGACCAGTTCTCCTGGATGCTGCTGCCGACAATGCTCACCAGCCGCCGCGGAAAAGCCCGCACCCGGCGCCGCGCCACTCGGTTGCTGCTACGGGCCGGGTTCACCTCCCCACACTGGCACCGACTGCATGCGGTGATCATCAACGCCGTCACCGCGACTAAGCCGGCCTAGCCCGCCTAACCCGGGAACGCGCGAAAGCTGCCGTCGAGCACGTGCAGGTGACCGATCGTTCGACCAGTCACGACGGTCGGATCCACCAGCGTCAGCTCCAACGCAGCCCGCGCGAACTCTTCTGGTGTGGAGACATCGTCGAACTCACGGGCGTAATACGAAAGACCCGGCGTCATAATCGCTTTCGACGGTGAAAGAGCGTTGACCGCGACGTGGTGGCCGGCCAGATCGTAGGCCGCACACCACGTCAAATGCTCCAGAGCGGCTTTGGATCCGCCGTAGCCGGGCAGTACGCCGCCGCTACGGTCGGCGTAGGGCCCATCACCCGGTAGCCGAGACGCCACCGAGCTGATGTTGATAATCGAGCCGATGCCGGCGGCGATCATGTCCGGGCAGACCAGCTGGATCAGCTCATAGGCGGCGAACACCGAGATCTCAAAGTGGCGCCGATAGGCACCCAGCGGCGTTCCGAGCAGGGGCGGCCAGTCCGGTTTGATGCCAGCCGGTTGTGCCTTCGCCGACTTCGGGCGCGCATCGTCCCCGGGCTTCGGCGGGCGACCGGGCGCGGTGAACGCCGCGTTGTTGATCAGGATCGTGATGGGGCCCAGCGCATCTCGAGCCTCGTCGACCAGCCGCGCAATATCGTCCCGGTCGAGCAGGTCGGCCCGAATCGCCAACGCCCGTCCGCCAGCCGCCTCGATATCGGCGACGGTCTCACCGATAGTGCCGGGAAGCTTTTCGTTCCAAACACTTTCGGTGCGGCCGACTACGGCAACCGCCGCCCCTTCGCCGGCCAGCGCCAGCGCGGTTGCCCGGCCCAGGCCGCGGCTGGCGCCGGTGACGATCGCCGTGCGGCCATCCAGTCGTCCGGTCACCGGCCAGACCCTACCTCGCGAGTAACGCCGTGCACGAGGATGGCGGTGGTCTGGTCCACCCAAGTGTCGTCCAGCGGTTCGTCCGGACTCAGCAGCATCCGCAGCAACGTCGCCCCGCCGATCAACTCGATCAACCGGTCCGGATCGACGTCCGGATGCACCTCACCGCGGTCCACCGCTTCGCTGAGCCGCGCCTGCACCGCGGTGAACAAACCCGCAAAGCGAGACATCACCCGGGCATTGAGCTCGGCGTCGGCGCTCATGTCGGCGACCAGACCGGGCAGCGCGGCCCGCACCACCGGGGTGGTGAACACGTCGCGCGCCGCCGCAATCATCGCCCGCACGTCGGCGGCCATGCCGCTAGTCGGGCCCTCCAGCGCGGTCGGCGCCACCGGGAACGCCGCTTCGTGCACCAGCTCGGCCTTGCTGGACCATCGCCGATACAACGCCGTCTTCGTCGTTCCGGCGCGTTCGGCGACTGCGGCCAGGGTGAGGTTCGAATAGCCGATTTGGACAAGCAGATCCGCGGTGGCGGTCAATATGGCAGCGTCGATGCGCGGGTCCCGGGGCCGTCCGGCACCCGAAACCTTGTCAACCGAGGATGGGTCTGCTTTCATAACGCTACCCACCGTATCGTAATTGCCTCGCGAAGGAGGCACCTGTGCCAAACGAACCTGTGCTCGACCAAGTCGACCGACTGCAGCGCTCCAGTCGCGACGTCACCACGCTGCCGGCGGTGCTGTCGCGGTGGTTGTCGACGGTGCTCCCGGGCGGCGTTGCACCCGGGATCACCGTGGAGAGCGGCATCGACTCGACCGGCATGTCGTCGGAGACCATCATCCTGACCGCGCGTTGGGAGGAGGACGGCAAGCCGGTTACGCAGAAGCTGGTGGCGCGGGTGGCGCCCACCGCCGAGGACGTCCAGGTGTTCCCGACGTATCGACTCGACCACCAATTCGACGTGATCCGCAAAGTCGGCGAGATCACCGACGTCCCCGTCCCGCGGGTGCGCTGGCTGGAATCCACCGGCGAGGTCTTGGGCACGCCGTTCTTTTTGATGGATTACGTCGACGGCGAGGTACCGCCCGACGTCATGCCCTACACCTTCGGTGGCAACTGGTTCGCCGACGCACCCGTCGAGCGCCAGCGCGAGCTTCAGGACGCAACGGTCGGGGTGCTCGCCCAGCTGCATTCAATACCAAACGCGGAGAAGACGTTTGGCTTTCTGGCTGAAGGGCAAGACGGCGACTCCGCGCTGCGGAGGCACTTCAACTGGGTGCGGTCCTGGTACGACTTTGCGGTGCCCGACATCGGTCCATCACCGCTGTTGGAGCGCTCGTTCCAATGGCTGGAGGACAACTGGCCGCAGGAAGCGGCCGCCACCGAGCCGGTGCTGCTCTGGGGCGACGCCCGGGTGGGCAACGTGTTGTACCGCGACTTCCATCCGGTGGCGGTGCTGGACTGGGAAATGGTGACGCTGGGTCCGCCTGAACTCGATGTCGCGTGGATGATCTACGCACACATGGTCTTTCAGGAACTCGCCGGCCTGGCGACACTGCCCGGCCTGCCCGGGGTGATGCGTGAGGATGACGTCCGGGCAACCTACCGGCAGCTCACCGGCGTCGAAATCGGCGACCTGAACTGGTTCTACGTCTACTCCGGGGTCATGTGGGCCTGCGTGTTCATGCGCACCGGAGCGCGGCGGGTGCACTTCGGCGAGACCGAGAAGCCTGACAACGTCGAATCGCTGTTCTATCACTCAGGATTGATGCGCAGGTTAATTGGTGAGGGCCTTACCGGAGAGGATCAGTAATGCTAGGACCGCTCGACGAGTTCCCGGTACACCAAGTCCCCCAGCCCATTGCATGGCCGGGTTCCTCGGACCGCAACTTCTACGATCGCTCCTACTTCAACGCCCACGACCGCACCGGCGACATCTTCGTGATCAGCGGCATCGGTTACTACCCCAACCTCGGGGTCAAAGACGCGTTCCTGCTCATCCGCCGCGGCGACACCCAGACGGCGGTGCATTTGTCCGATGCCATCGACCAGGATCGACTCAACCAGAACGTCAACGGCTACCGCGTCGACGTCATCGACCCGCTGCACAAGCTGCGGATCGTCCTCGACGAAACCGAAGGCATCGCAGCCGATCTCACCTGGGAAGGCCTGTTCGACGTCGTCCAAGAGCAACCACACCTGATGCGCTCGGGTAACCGGGTGACACTGGACGCACAGCGTTTCGCCCAGCTCGGCAGCTGGAGCGGTCGGATCGTCGTGGACGGCAAGGAAATTGCCGTCGACCCGGCCACCTGGATCGGCAGCCGCGACCGGTCCTGGGGCATTCGGCCAATCGGCGAAGCCGAGCCCGCCGGCCGGCCCGCGGACCCGCCGTTCGAGGGCATGTGGTGGCTGTACGTGCCGATGGCGTTCGAGGACTTCGGGGTCGTGTTGATCATCCAGGAGGAGCCCAACGGATTTCGCTCGCTCAACGATTGCACCCGGATCTGGCGCGACGGCCGCGTCGAGCAGCTCGGCTGGCCGCGGGTGAAGATTCACTACCGGTCCGGAACCCGCATTCCGACCGGCGCGACCATCGACGCCACCGCCCCCGACGGCACCCCGGTGCACCTCGATGTCGAGTCCAAGTTGCCGGTGCCCATCCATGTCGGCGGCGGCTACGGCGGCGACTCGGATTGGCTGCACGGCATGTGGAAGGGCGAGAAGTTCGTCGAACGGCTGACCTATGACATGACCGACCCGGCGATCATCGGGCGGTCCGGTTTCGGGGTCATCGACCATGTCGGGCGCGCGGTGTGCCGCGACGGCAACGGAGATCCGGTCGAGGGTTGGGGCCTCTACGAGCACGGCGCGCTGGGCCGCCACGACCCGTCCGGCTTCAAGGACTGGTTAACGGTTGCGCCGTAAGGGCTCTCAGCGCAATTCGTCGACGATCGCAGACAGGGTTGACAGGCTCAACGGCGCCGCCTGATAGAGGCAGACGGTGTCGGCTATCCCGTCGACGCGGTCCCGGATGTGCCGTGCGACGTCAGCCGGTGTGCCGCACGCGGCGATGGTGTTCAGCATCTCGTCGTCGATCAGCCCACCCATCTCTTCCCAGCGGCCCTGCTTGGACAACGTGTTCAATTCGGGCTGCAGATCCTGCCAGCCATGCGCCGCCAGCACCGGGCGGTACGCCGGCGTCGAGCCGTAGAATGCCAGCAGCGCGCGTGTACGCACGTGGGCCTGTTCGCGTTCAGCATCGGTTTCGCCTGCGGAGACGATGATTTCGGGCAGCACGGCCAAGTCGGTGGTCTGGCGGCCTGAAGCTTCCAGTCCCTCGCGCACCATGGGCATGGTGTGCTCGTGCAGGAACCGTTTCGAGCCGAACGGCATCACCAGCAGACCGTCGGCATGCTCTGCGACGGCACGGGTCAGCCGCGGCCCGAGCGCGCCGATGTAGATCGGTGGCGGGCCATACGGATTCGGGCCGGGGTTGAACGTCGGCGTCATCAGCGTGTGCCGGTAGTAGTCGCCGCGAAAATCCAACCGCTCACCGGAATTCCAGGCCGCGAAGATCGCCCGCAGCGCCGCAATGAGCTCGGTCATCCGGGCCACCGGTTTGTCGAACTCGGCGCCGAACCGCTTTTCGATTTGAGCCCGGACCTGAGTTCCGAGGCCGAGGATGAATCGTCCCGAGCTCAGCAGCTGATGGTCGTTGGCCTGGTGCGCCAGATGAATCGGGTTGCGTGGGAACGCAATCGCGACATTGGTCATCAGGTTCAGGTCTGGGACCGTCGCCGCCAGCGTCAGCGGCGCGAACACATCGTGCGGCCCCTCGAAGGTGGCGACGCCGCTGGCACCGGCATCGCGAAGCTCCCGCGCGCGATCAGCCGCGTCGGCCAGGCCATAGAGAGCGGTGAAGACTTTCAACGAGGACCGCCTGATGATGATTTGGGTGGTGTCGATTGGTCCCTGACATTACGCAGCATCGATGGGGTTGACTAAAGGGCATGCCTAACGCGACTTGGACCGCAGACGTCGTCGTGGTGGGTGCCGGTTTCGCCGGCCTCGCCGCGGCCCGCGAACTCAGCCGGCTCGGCCACGATGTACTGGTGCTCGAGGGCCGTGACCGGGTCGGTGGGCGTTCGTACACCGGCCATGTCGCGGGCATCCCGGTCGACATGGGTGGCACATTCGTGGGCCCGACGCAGGACGCCGTACTGGCTCTCGCCGACGAGCTCGGTATCCCGACCGTCCCGACCTACCACGACGGCGCCAACCTGATCCGGTGGCGCGGCGCGGTCCGCTCCTACAGCGGCACGATCCCCCGCCTGTCGCTCGGCGGCCTGATCGATCTCGGCCGTGTGCGTTGGCAATTCGAACGCATCACCCGGACGGTTCCGCTGACGGAGCCGTGGACAGCCCGGCGCGCCGCCCGGCTGGACAGCCAGTCATTAGGTCAGTGGTTGCGATCGGTGCGCGCCGGCGCCACTAGCCGGGATCTGCTGGCCATCATGACGCGGGTCACCTGGGGATGCGAACTCGATGACGTGTCGATGCTGCACGCCGCTCGTTACGCCCGCGCGGCCGGTGGTCTGGACCGAATGCTCGACGTCGAAAACGGTGCCCAGCAAGACCGTTTCGCGGCCGGCACGCAACAGATCGCCGGCGCGGCGGCGGGCGAACTCGGCGACCGCGTCGTATTGGAAGCCGCGGTCCGGCGCATCGATTACCACGACGACGGCGTAACGGTCACCAGCGAAAAGGGCACGGCGGACGCCAAATACGTCGTTGTCGCGATTCCACCGGAGCATTGGAACATCATCGAGTTCACTCCCGCGCTGCCCGCCGAACATCGGCAACTGCCCGCGCAGTGGCCGCAGGGCCGGCTCAGCAAGGCCTATGCCGCTTATCCGGCGCCGTTCTGGCGCAGCGCTGGATTTTCCGGTGAAGCGTTGTCCGACGAGGGTCCGGTGTTCATCACCTTCGACGTCAGTCCGCAGCCCGACGGGCCCGGGATCCTGCTCGGGTTTGTCGACGCCCGCGCGTTCGACGGGCTACCCGCCGATCAGCGTCGGCAACGTGCGCTTGACTGCTTCGCCGCACTGTTCGGCGACCAGGCATTGAAGCCGATCGACTACGTCGATCATCGTTGGGGTGCTGAGGAATTCGCGCCCGGTGGCCCGACGGCCGCGGTGCCGCCAGGCTCGTGGACGCGCTACGGGCCGTTGCTGCGGCGCCCGGTCGGGCCCATCCACTGGGCCGGCACCGAGACCGCCGACGAGTGGACCGGGTTCCTGGACGGGGCGGTGCGCTCCGGTCAGCGGGCCGCCGCCGAAGTCGCCTCGCGCTTATGAGCTGATGCGCCTGCTGCCGACGATCGATTCGGCAAGCGTCCGCAGTTCCCGGTTGACCTCAGCGGGCCGTTCCAGCATCGAGCAGTGCCCGCCGGGCAACTCGACGAGGCCGACGAGATTCGGTGCGGCAGCGGCGATTCGCCTCGACTGCACCAGCGGCGTCAACCGGTCGCGTTGGCTGCCGATCACCAACGTGGGCACCGTCAGGCCGGCCAGGTCGATATGCCGGCGTCCCATCGCCTCGATCAGGGCCTTGCCGCAGCCTCCGCGGCCCGCCGGCGGGGTGGAGTTGAACAGGTCGTAGATCAGTGATCCGACGGCACGATCCGCGTCGGCGCCCACCGCGAGCATCGAGATCATTTCCCGGCTGGCTCGTCGCACGGCGGGCGGGACCGGGTACGAGCCGAAAATGTTGACCAGGGCACGCCCACCCAACACCCGCACCGCGGCAAACGGTGCCGGCACCGGCAACAGTCGCACCTCACGCAACAGGTCACCGGTGGTGGTGTTGATCAGCGCGACGGCGTCGGCGCGCGCTTCGACCTTGTGCCGGTAGCGATCCGACCAGGCTGCGATCGCCATGCCGCCCATCGAGTGCCCCGCGACGACGGCACGTTCACCCGGCCTCAACGTGGCGTCGAGCACCGCATCGACATCGGCGGCGAGATGGCTGAGGCTGTACCCGCCGCGGCGCGGGATGCCGCTACGTCCATGACCGCGGTGGTCGAACGCGATCACCCGGAAATCGCCGGCCAACTCGGCGATCTGGTAGGCCCAGACCCGGATTGCGCAGGTGATGCCGTGGGCGAGCACGATCGGATAGCCATCCTCAGGCCCGAACACCTCGGTGTGCAGGCGCGTCCCGTCGGCAGATCGCACCTCGACGGTGCGGCTCGGCGGCAAAGCCG
>NZ_DATNJW010000600.1:0-8675 GCF_035603715.1 Mycobacterium sp.
ATCGCTCATCGGCAGTCCGTCGCGTTCATGTGCGCCAACATCGCCATCGAACTCGATGGGCTGCGGTTGGTCACCTGGCGCGGTGCGGCGCGGGCCGAGCAGGGCCTGTCGTTCTGCCGCGAAGCCGCGTTGGCCAAGCGGCTCGGCGCCGACAAGGGCATGCAGATCGGCCTGGACGGCGTGCAGCTGCTCGGCGGCCACGGCTTCACCAAGGAGCACCCCGTCGAGCGCTGGTACCGCGACCTGAGGGTCCTCGGCGTCGCCGAGGGCGTCGTCGTCATCTAGTCCTTCATTTCACCGGCAACGAAAGACCAATCATGGCAATCAACTTGGAACTGCCCCGCAAGCTGCACGCGGTGATCGACAAGGCACACCAGGGCGGCGCGGAGATGATGCGGCCGATAGCCCGCAAATACGACCTCAAAGAGCACGCCTACCCGGTCGAGCTCGACACGCTGGCCGAGCTGTTCGCCGGCGCAGCCGAATCCAACACGGACATGGCCGGAGCCGATGGGCTTCGCAGCAGCGAAAGCAACGGGGAGAACCGCAACGGCGCCAACATGGCCGCGGCGCTGCAGGCGCTGGAGGCCAGCTGGGGCGACGCGGCAATGCTGCTGTCGATTCCCTTCCAGGGCCTCGGCAACGCGGCAGTCTCTGCGGTGGCCAACGACGAACAGCTAAAACGGCTGGGGCGGGTCTGGGCCGCAATGGCGATCACCGAACCCGGATTCGGCTCCGACTCGGCGGCGGTGTCCACCACCGCCAAGCTGGACGGCGACGAGTACGTGATCAACGGCGAAAAGATCTTCGTCACTGCGGGTTCGCGAGCCACCCACATCGTGGTCTGGGCGACACTGGACAAGTCCAAGGGACGCGCGGCGATCAAGTCGTTCATCGTGCCGCGCGAGCACCCCGGCGTCACCGTCGAGCGGCTCGAGAACAAACTGGGGATCAAAGGCTCTGACACCGCCGTGATCCGGTTCGAGAACGCCCGCATACCCAAGGACAATCTGCTGGGCAACCCCGAAATCGAGCCGGGCAAAGGCTTTTCCGGGGTAATGGAGACCTTCGACAACACCCGGCCGGTGGTGGCTGCCATGGCCGTCGGGATTGCCCGCGCCACTCTTGAAGAGCTGCGCAAGATCCTGACCAACGCCGGCGTGGAGATCTCCTACGACAAGCCCGCGCAGGTCCAGAGCGCCGCCGCGGCCGAGTTTCTCCGGATGGAGGCCGAGTGGGAGTCCAGCTACCAGCTGACTCTGCGGGCGGCGTGGCAGGCCGACAACAACATCCCTAACTCCAAAGAGGCTTCGATGTCGAAGGCCAAGGCCGGCCGGGTGGGCAGCGATATCACCCTCAAAGCCGTCGAATTGGTCGGCACCATCGGCTATTCGGAAGAGACTCTGCTGGAGAAGTGGGCGCGCGACTCGAAGATCATGGACATCTTCGAGGGCACCCAGCAGATCCAGCAGCTCGTGGTTGCGCGTCGGCTGTTGGGTCTGTCGTCGTCCGAGTTGAAGTAGGCGGCTCAGGCCGCGATCAGCTTGAGCGGCAAGCTTTCGTTTCGCCGGATGATGTTGTTGAGCGCCCACGTGGGTGGTGAGGTCAGCTCGATCCGGTCGACGCGCTCGACAAGTGCGTGCAGCATCGCCTGGGTCTCCATGCGTGCCAACCCTTGACCCGCACATGCATGGGCGCCCTGACCGAAGCCGAGTTGCCGGGTGGCGTCGCGGCGGATGTCGAAGGTGTCGGGTCGATCCCATTCGCTTTCGTCACGGTTGGCCGAGGCGTAGATGACCAGGACACGCGACCCAACCGGAATCCTGGTGTCGCCGATTGTCGTCTCCCGAACCGCTCTTCGTGAGAACGCACGCAGCGGCGACTCGTATCGGACGACCTCGTTGACCGCGTTGGGAATCAGATCGGGATTGCCCTTCAGGATCTCCCACTGCTCAGGAAAGATCGCGAACAAATGCAGCGCGCTGGAGATCGCGCTGATGGTCGTATCCAACGATGGGGCAACGTAATCGACCATCAGCGGATGGCACTCGCGGTGCGGCAGTCGCCCGTTGTCGGCCGCCACTAGCACGTCATGACCCAAGCTTCCCTCGATCACACTGCGGTGACGCACGACGCGGCGCGCAAAACGCAGCATCTGCACGCTCGACGGGGATGCCTTGAGGAAGCGCAGGTTGAGTGGACCCAGAATGTCGAACGTCGCTCCGCCCCAAGCGAGTAGATGCTCCCGCTGATCGCGCGGCCAACCCACCAGGTCGGGCACCACAGCAAGCGGTAGTGCGGTCGCAAGATCGGCCACACCGTCGATCTCGCCCTTGCCCAACGCGGCGTCGACGACGCGGGCCGCCTGCTCGTCCACAGTGTCGCTGATAGCCAGCAGCGCCCGCGGCAGTATGCGGTGCGCCACGAGTTTGCGCCGCTGATCATGTTCCGCGCCATCACTGTTCAATGTTGTGCCGCGGGACAATCTGTTGGTGATGACGTTGAGCGCTACTCCGCTACCGGAGACGAACGTCGCATCATCGCGCAGCACGGCCTTGCATTCGCCGAATCGCGGCAGCGCATAAACGCGGTGCCGCGGTAGCCACACCACCGATCCCAGCGCGCGCAGACGGGAATAGTGCGGATAAGGGTCGACGATCGCGTCGGTGGAGTAGATGTCGGGCCGATAGACGGCAACTCCGTTCGGTGGCGTGCGCATCACGCGTACCTCACCACGTTGCGCTGCGAGCCCAAGTCCAAGACGCCGTCGTCGGTCGCGACGGCGGCCTCGACAACGTCGCCGTTCCGCAGGTACTTCGGGTTTTTGGCCTGCCGGTTGAAAAACGCCTTCCACTTCATCGCGGGCGGTAGCAGCGAGCCGATGATCTCGATCGGCTTGGGCGGGGCGGACAGCGCAGTGCCGACCGGTGTCCCGGTCAAGACGAGATCACCGGCGTCGAGTCGTTGGAACCGCGCCAGGGCCTGCAATGCCTGCACCGGCGGATAAATCATGTCGCCGTCGACTTTCGCGTCCTGACGGACCTCGCCGTTGACTCGTAGCCGAAGACGTAAGTCGCCGAAGCGCTTGAGTTCGTCGGCATCCAGCAGCACCAGTGTCGGGCCGGCCGGCGTGAACGTCGGATACGACTTTGCTTCGTAGAACTGGGTTTTCGGGAGCTGAACATCGCGCGCGGAGACATCGTTGGTCACCACCAGGCCCGCGATGTAGTCGGACAATTGTGACGCGGAGATCTCGGTGCCAACGGGGATCGCGCGACCGATCACCAGTCCGATCTCCACCTCGTAGTCCAAGAACCGCACATGCGCGGGCCTGACGATGTCGCCGGCCGGTCCGGTGATCGACCCCGATGCCTTGCGGAAGAATGTCAGCGGAATCGACTTGGGGTCCATGCCGGCGTCTTTGACGTGCGAGGCGAAGTTGGTCATCTGCGCCACGACCCGGCAGGGTGCTGTCACCGGGGAGATCAGTGTGAGACTCTCGAGGGGCACAGTCGCTGACCCGGATGCCGCCGCGTCGATGGCGGCGCGGTCGGCCAACAGCTCGGCGGTGGTGGAGGCGTCCGTGTTGATTTTGACCGCCCCGCTTGTGGTGACGAGCCACCACGCGTCGGCGGTGCGGGCGACGGAACGGGTCATGACACGGCTACTTTCATCAGGCCGATCAGGCGGCGGACATCGAATTCGTTGTCAGCCCGAAGCGCACTGATCATCGATCGCGCTTCGTGGGGCAGGGATCGCGGGTTGGTGCCGAGGAAGTCCTTGGTGACCGGCGGTCCCCACTGGGCCAGCCCGGACCCGGTGAACGGCGCCCAGCCAGGTTCCAGCGTGCAGTCGAACATGTCGCCGTCGCTGAAGTGCTCGACCATAAAACCGTCCGGATCGCGCCAGTAGTCGAAGATCTGGCTGCCTTGGATGTGCCGGCCGATTCCCCAGGAGCGTTGGTAGCCAGCGTCTTTCAAGTACTCACCGCCGGCGGCCAGGGCATCGAGGTCACACACCTGATACGCCGAGTGGACGTAGCGGTTGGTCGGCCCCAACGCGACCGCGATGGTGTGGTGATCGGCGGGGGTCTGGCCGCGGTCGCAGCGAATGAAACTCATCGTCGGGCCGCGGTCACGCTGGCCGGGGAAGAACAGGAAGTCGCTGACGATCATGCCGAGCTGATCCAGGTACCAGTCCAGCGATTCGCGATACCTGGTCGTCTGCAGCACGACGTGGCCGAGGCGTTGCACCCGGGCGGGCTGTCGGGGTGGCCGCTGGGCTGCGTTGGCGCGCCGCAGCTCGGTCCCGAAGTTGAAGGTCTGCGCCGACTGAGCCGGCAACGCTTCGAGCTGACGAGTGCCCGCGACGACGCGAACCGGCATCCCGCTGGGGTCGACCAGATCCACCGCGAGCCCGCCGATCGTCTCGGGCAGGGCGTGCGTCGCCGCACCGTTGGCGTCGGCAAGCCGCAGCACATCCGCCTCGTCGACGGCCCGGAATGCGGCGCCGACGAATCGCGACGTTGGCCCGCGGCGGATGAGCACACACGGCGAGCCCGAATCGCTGCCACGCAACTGCAACTCGTCGCCGCTGCGCGACACAGTGGTGAAGCCGAACGCCTGCGCAAACGCTTCGGCACGAACCAGATCCGGCTTCTGAAATTCCAGCCACGCGAGATCGTGGACCTTGATCACCGGGTTCGACGACCGGCCGGGGTGCTCCCCCTTGCGCGCACCCTGCTCGCTGTGCGGCGTCGGCGTCACAGTCGACCGTCCTCGGCGATCAGCCGCAGCGCGGTGTCGTACAGCGCCCAAGCGTGCAGTTCGAAAAGCGCGAGCAAGTCCACCGCGTCGCCGTGAATCTCTCTGGCGATGAACAATCCGTCCGCGCCGGCGATCGCGTAGGTGACCAGTTGATGGACCTGAGCGTCAGTGAGATCCGGTGTGAACCCCCGCATGGTGTCGATCAACTGGTCAAAAGTCTGCGCTCGCAACTGGAGGAACATCGCGCGCGCCCGCGGCTCAACCGGGCGGCGTTCCAGCGACAGCATCAGGCCGAGCCGAATGAAGTCGGGCGAATCCAGCAGAGCCTTCGCGAGCTGCATTGCCAAGCCCACCAGGCGATCTTGCGGCGAGCCTTCAACGGGAACCTCCCAGGCCTTGAGCCAGTCCCCGAAGCTGCGCTCGATGACCGCCGCGATCAGGTCGTCCTTGTTCTTGAAATGCCAGTAGATCGAGCTGGCCGGCAACCCGCATTTGGCGCTGACCAGAGCGATGCTGGCGCCTTCGTAGCCGCGCTCGGCGGCAATCTCGGTCGCCGCGTCAAGGATGCGTTCACGCGACAGTTCTCCGTCGGCGCGTTTGCGCCGTTTCGGCTGCATCTTTTCGGCCAACTCAACTCCCAGTCGAATGTCTTGACTCTGTAGTGATCGTTACATTACCGTAGCGATCGTTACAGAACAAGCCCTCGACGATGCGAGCAAATTATGACCAGTGCGGACTCCTACGACGTCGCGGTGATCGGCTACGGCCCTACCGGTGCCACCGCCGCGAACCTTTTGGGCCAACTCGGTTTGAAAGTGCTCGTCGTAGAACGTGATCCCGATGTCTACAGTCGAGCCAGGGCCATCTCGACCGACGAAGAAGTCATGCGGATCTGGCAGTCGGTCGGGCTGGACGAGCGGCTGCAGCGCGACATGCTGCCCGACCGGCCGCTGACCTTTGTCGACGCCAACAATGTGCCGTTCATCGACTTGAAGGTCCACCCGCGCGGGGCCGGGCATCCACCGCAGCAGTTTCTGTATCAACCCGCGGTCGACCATGTCCTGCGGAACGGCGTCGAGCGATTTGCCGACGTCGACGTGCTGCTGGAACACGAATGCCTGCGCTTGCATCCCACAGACGACCGCGTCGAGTTGATGCTTGCCGACCTGCGGACCGACACGTTGAAGCGGCTGAACGCGGGCTATGTCATCGCCGCCGACGGCGGCTCGTCTCCGACCCGGGGCCAACTCGGCATTGGCTACACCGGGCGGACCTACAGCGAGCGCTGGGTTGTCATCGACACCAAGGTGCTGCGGGAGTGGGAAGGCCACGACAGGTTGCGCTTTCACTGCAATCCGGCTCGCCCGACCGTTGATTGTCCAACGCCCCTGGGCCACCACCGCTGGGAATACCCGGCGCACGCAGGCGAACTCGAGCAGGAGTTGCTCCGACACGACGCGATTTGGAAGGTGCTGAACGACCAGGGCATCACCGACGAGAACATCGAGATTCTGCGCGCCGTGATCTACAGCCACCACGTCCGCGTCGCCGACCGCTGGCGGGTCGGTCGAGTCTTCCTGGCCGGCGACGCTGCGCACGCGATGCCGCCGTGGATCGGCCAGGGCATGTCGGCCGGCGTTCGCGATGCCGCCAACCTGTGCTGGAAGCTCGCCGCCGTGTTGAAGGGGCAAGCTCCCGAGTCGCTGCTCGATACGTACCAAGTTGAACGCAAACCACACGTCACCGAGGTGACGCGCCGCGCCTGTCGCACGGGGCGGATCATCACCGAACGCAACCGGGCGATCGCCGTCGTGCGAAACCACCTGTTGCGCAACATTTTGCGAGTACCCGCGGTGAACGCCCAGCTGGACAAGTTCACCTGGATCCCCGAGGCGCGATTCCGGCAGGGTTTCTTGAGCTCCGTCCGGCACCGTGCAGTGGGATGGCAGGTCCCGCAGCCGTGGGTGAGCAACGCCGATGGCGTGCGAGTCCGCTTCGACGAGCTCCTGGGCGGGCGGTGGGCCATCGTGCATGTCGGACCGGTGCCACGCGGCAGCCAAGCCTGGGCAGACCTCGGCGTCCCGACCATCCCGATCGTTGAATCCACGCTCGTACGCTGGCTGCGGCGTAGGAGGGCAGCCGCCGCAGTGCTGCGACCCGACGGATTCATCTATGCCGCCGCCAAATCCGGACAACCGCTACCGCCGCCACCGACCGGTTACAGCTTGTCCGCATGCACCAGAACCGAGGCCAGCGCATGACCACGACCGCCCTACGCGAACAGACCGTCAACGTCGCCGGAAAGCCGATGTTCGTGGCCGAAGCCGGCGACGGGCTGCCCGTCGTCATGCTGCACGGCGGCGGGCCCGGCGCCTCCGGCGTCGCCAACTACTCCCGCAACATCGACTCTCTTGCAGAGCATTTCCGGGTGATCGTGCCCGATATGCCCGGTTATGGCCGCTCGGCCAAAGGCGTCGACCAGTCCGATCCGTTCGGCTACCTCGCCGACATGATCCGCGGCCTGCTCGACGAACTCGGAATCGGCACAGCGTGTTTGGTCGGCAACTCCTACGGCGGTGCGGCCGCGCTGCGGCTAGCCCTGGATACACCCCAGCGGGTCGGCAAGCTCGTCCTGATGGGGCCGGGCGGCATCGGCACAACCCGACGCGCCCCAACTGCCGGGCTCAAGAGCCTGCTGTCGTACTACGTGGGCGACGGGCCCAGCCGCGACAAGCTGGCGGCATTCATCCGCAATTACCTTGTCTACGACGGCGCCTGCGTGCCCGACAGTCTGATCGACACCCGATACGCGGCCTCAGTCGATCCCGAGGTGGTCGCCGACCCGCCGCTGCGTCGCCCGTCCGGACCGACGGCGCTGCGCACGCTGTGGCGAATGGACCTCACCCGAGACCAGCGCCTCAAGCATCTGCAGACACCGACATTGGTGTTGTGGGGTCGCGACGACAAGGTCAATCGGCCGTCCGGCGGGCCGATGCTGGCCAACCTGATGCCCAACGCCGAGCTGGTCATGACCTCGCGCACCGGCCATTGGATGCAGTGGGAACGAGCCGAGCTATTCAATCGGATGGCCGTCGACTTTCTCAGTGCACCATCAGTGTTCGACCGATGAACATCTTCGGCAGCGTCCACCTGGGCTATATCGTCGTCGAGACCGACAGGTTTACCGACTGGCGGCGGTTCGGTCACGACGCCATCGGCATGCACGTGGACCATATCGGGCGCGGTGTGATGCGATTTCGACTCGACGACAACCAATGCCGGTTTTTGTTGCGGCGCGGTCCCGCCGAGGACGTCACCGCCCTCGGGTGGCAGGTCGACGACCATCGCACGTTCGACGAAATCCTCGCCCGGGTAACTCATCATGGTGTGCCGGTTAGCGAGGGAACCACGGAGGAGGCCGGGCTGCGCGGCGTCGAGCGTCTGGTCCGGTTCCCCGGCCCGAACGGCCTGGCTCAAGAGTTGTTCACCCGACCCCTCATGGGTGACGCGCCGCTGAATATGGCGGTCCGCGGGGGCTTTGTCATCGGCGAAGCCGGAATCGGCCATGTCGCCGTGCCATCCACGAAGCCCCATCAGATGCGCGGGTATTACGACACCGTGTTCGATGCTCGGCTCACCGACTTCATCGACGAAACCATCAGTGGTCTCAAGTTCAAGATCCGCTTCCTACGGGTCAACCAGCGGCACCACTCCATCGCGATCGCCGCGGTCAACCGACTGCCGATCAACCCGATCCGCACCCGCGTTCAGCACGTCAACATTCAGGTTGCCGACCTCGACGACATGATCGCGTCTTACCAACGGGTGAAAGACCTCGGATTTCAACTGGCACTGGACGTTGGTCAACACACCAACGACCGCGAACTGTCCTACTACGCCGTCACACCG
>NZ_DATNJW010000601.1:0-2123 GCF_035603715.1 Mycobacterium sp.
CGTCGAGCCAGCGCTGCGGTTCCGCCCCGTAGGCGACCGCCGCAATCCCAGCCGACTCGACGAAGCCAACAACGTCTGGCGGGACAGCCATGCACACGTCGTGCCCTCTGCGCAGCAGCTCGCGCCCGATAGCGGAGCAGGGCTCGACATCGCCGCGAGTTCCCCACATCGCCAGCACAAACCTCATCGCGTATCTAAGCCTTCCACCTATCAGCGTGTTCTGCGAAATAGAACTGGCAGCCTCGCATCCGTCGGCAGCATAATCTTCGCGTGCAGCCCGTGGGACGTAGTCACGGCAGTTCCCGGCCCCAAATCAATCAGTGCCGAGGACGATTCGGAGACCGGCTTCATCAACCTCGAAACCGTCCCGACCCCTAGCTCACAGCCCTCGCATACTGATCGACGATGAAACGGCACGCTCGAACCGTGTGCGCCATCATCGCCAGCGCGGGATGAAAAATGGCGGATCGCGCTGGATTCGAGATCTTGGACGTGATGACACTGGGAGCCGACTTCCGCACGCTCGCAACGAGATATTCTGACACCGGCCTCGCTTCCCATCCGAGCCCGCGGCGCCAGCACGGGTTAGCGCGGTCGTATTCGAACAACGACCGTAACCGCCGATGCGCGCCGTTATGCGGTTTTATCGACGAATGTCGGGCCTGCTGTGGATCGCCGCGATATCGTCGGAGGACCTGCCGAGCTCCTATGGGCGCCATCTGGCTAAGGGTGCACGTCGGCGGAAAACTTGGGGGCTCCCTTCGATCGAGGACGGCAAACCAATGATCACCTGGCGGGCAAGGTCTTTGGCGCCGGACGGTCTGGCATGGCACTAATCTGTGGAATGAAGTTAGAGCACGACGGCGGCTTGGCGTTGGTGGAGTCGAGTCGGTCAGGCGCGCGGCTTGTCGCGGCCACCGAAGTGGAGAAACACGACAACCGCTGGCGCCACGATGCCTTGTTTGACGCCGGTCTGATCGAGCATCTTTTCGAGCAACTCGGGCATCGAGTCGACGAAGTCAATCGGTTTGTGGTGGACGGCTGGGTCGGCGAAGGTTTTCAAGTTTGGACCGCGGATCGCCTCGAACTGATCCGTCACGCCCCGTTCCGGCAATCCGACGACAGCACTCCCGTTCTGCACTGTTATCAACCCAGTTCATCGCTCACACTCGCAGGCAAGCCGCGGAGCTACGAGAGCTATCGTCACGTCGAGTCGCATCTCGCCAGCGCATATTTGACCAGTCCGGCGGCGGTCGAGCGCCAGCCCGCCCTTGTCCTGGTTTGGGACGCCAATTCGTTTCCCGTCGTGTATCTCGTGGATCCGGTACAACGTACGGTGCACTACCGTGGCTGGCTGTTCGGCATACTCGGCGGCGTCTACGAGTTTTTCAGCCGCAATGTGCCCCCGTTCGTTCTCGACCCGCAGTGGGACGAGGTGAAAAAGTGGCACGTTCAGATGTCCAATTGCGGAAAGGTCATGGCGTATGCGGGATTAGGCGCCGTCAGTGAACCCCTGGTCCGCGAATTTCGAAGGGCACTGGCCGCGCTGGACGGCCGTTGGGACATTTTCGGCACCGACCTTTTCTACGAGGAGGTTGAGCCGACAATTCGCCGAATCGGCCTTGATGCTGCATCGGTACTGGCCAGCTTCCACGAGGCCCTCGCCGGGCTGCTGGTCGAGCGGCTGGCCGATGCGGTCAAGCCCCTCAACGGTCGGGTAAGGACGCTGTGCTTCGCCGGCGGCAGCGCCCTGAACATCAAGTGGAATAGCGCGATTCGCGACAGCGGACTCTTCGACACCGTCTGGGTGCCCCCGTTTCCGAATGACAGCGGTGCGGCGATCGGCACCGCGTGCGCATCGCTGATGCACCGCGGCGCATTCGGGCCGCTGGAGTGGAGCGTCTACTGCGGACCCCCACTGACAGCTACCCAGCTGAGGCCCGGGTGGCATGGTGAGAAGTGTTCGGTTGACGAGCTCGGTGCCATGCTGGCGAAGACGGAGGAACCGGTGGTCGTGCTCGCAGACCGCGCCGAGCTGGGACCCCGGGCGTTGGGACACCGCAGCATCCTCGCCTCACCGCGGCAGGAGCGCATGAAAGGCATCCTGAACCAGATGAAGGGCC
>NZ_DATNJW010000602.1:0-8032 GCF_035603715.1 Mycobacterium sp.
CCGGCAAGGACACTGCCGCGGGCCGCGCGGAACTATTGGCACGCCTCGATGAATCCACCGAAGCCCCAACCGCATTCGTGTTGCCGCTGCATAGACGCGACGACGACGGCGGCTGGGCCAGCGCAGATTGGCGACTTCGTCGCGGCCGCATCGTATTGGTGGACGGCGACTCGCCGGCAGGCCTTCGGCTGCCGCTCAACGCGATCAGCTGGAAGCCGCCGCGGCCGAGGTTCGACACCGACCCGACCACCGTCGGCGACGAGTTGCACCCGTCCACCGAGGCGGCGGAGGTCGACGACGACGAAACCGCGCCGACCACCGCGATGGTCGCCGAGGTGCGCGACGGGTTGCTCTACGTGTTCATGCCGCCGACCGAGGCGCTGGACCATTTCGTCGATCTGATCGGCCGGGTGCACGACGCCGCGGCGAAGACCGGCTGCCCGGTCGTCATCGAAGGTTACGATCCGCCGCCGGACCCGCGGCTCACCTCGACGACGATCACCCCCGACCCGGGCGTCATCGAAGTCAACATCGCACCCACCGCCAGTTTCGCCGAGCAGAGCCGGCAACTCGAAACCCTCTATGAGGAGGCCCGGCTGGCTCGCCTTTCTACGGAGTCGTTCCAGTTCGACGGCAGTCACAGTGGCACCGGCGGCGGCAACCACATCACGCTGGGCGGCATCACCCCGAAGGATTCGCCGCTGCTGCGCCGGCCCGACTTGCTGGTCTCGCTGTTGACCTATTGGCAGCGGCACCCGGCGTTGTCCTACCTGTTCGCCGGGCGGTTCGTCGGCACCACGTCGCAGGCGCCGCGGGTAGACGAGGGCCGTGCCGAGGCGCTCTACGAGCTCGAGATCGCCTTCGCCGAAATCGACCGGATCACTTCGCTTTCCGAGGGCGCTGCAGCCAATCCGTGGGTCACCGACCGGGCCCTTCGGCATCTGCTGACCGACATCACCGGCAACACGCATCGCGCCGAGTTTTGCATCGACAAGCTTTACAACCCGGACAGCCCGCGCGGCCGGTTGGGCCTTCTGGAACTTCGCGGCTTCGAGATGCCGCCGCATCTGCGGATGGCGATGGTGCAGTCGCTGCTGGTGCGGTCACTGGTGGCCTGGTTCTGGGACGAACCGCTGCGCGCTCCCCTGATCCGGCACGGCCCGAACCTGCACGGACGATACCTGTTGCCGCACTTCCTGATTCACGACATCGCCGATGTCGCCGCGGATCTGCGCGCGCACGGCATCGCCTTCGAGACCAACTGGCTGGACCCGTTCACCGAATTCCGGTTTCCGCGCATCGGCACCGCGGTGTTCGACGGCGTCGAGATCGAACTGCGTGGAGCCATCGAGCCGTGGAACACCCTCGGCGAGCAGTCCACCGCCACCGGCACCGCCCGCTATGTCGACTCGTCGATCGAACGCATCCAGGTGCGCATCATCGGCGCCGATCGGCACCGCTATCTGATGACCTGCAACGGCTACCCGGTTCCGCTGCTGGCCACCGACAATCCCGACGTGCACGTGGGCGGTGTGCGGTTCCGGGCGTGGCAACCGCCGAGCGCGCTGCATCCGAGCATCACCGTTGACGGTCCGCTGCAGTTCGAGCTCGTCGACCTGACCACGTCGACGTCGCGCGGCGGCTGCACCTATCACATCGCCCATCCCGGGGGGCGCGCCTATGACGAACCGCCCGTGAACGCCGTCGAGGCCGAGTCGCGTCGCGCCCGACGTTTCGAAGCCACCGGATTCACCCCCGGCAAGCTCGAGCTGTCTGATGTCCGGGAGATGCAGGCGCGAATTTCCACAGACATCGGCGCGCCGGGCATCCTTGATCTGCGACGCGTGCGTACCGTCCTGCGGTAATGGCCTCAGCAGAGATGGCAGTGCATTCCAGCGACGCGTCGGCAGCTTTTCACCACCGCACCGACGTCGACCGGCTGCTGGCCGGGTACCGCGCGACGCGTGCCCAGGACGCCCTGTTCGACCTGCGTCCGCCCGGCTTACGCGGCCCGGGGATCGGCTACGACGAGTTCGTCGACCAAGCCGGCAACGTGCGCCCCGCCTGGACCGAGCTTGCCGACGCGGTTGGTGACCGCGGCCGGGCCGGTCTACAGCGGCTGCGTTCCGCGGTGCACCAGCTGGTGGACAACGACGACATCACCTATACCCGGGTCGACCCCGCCACCGAATCCGCAACCAATGGCCAGGGCGAACCGCGGCCCTGGCGTCTGGATTCGCTGCCGTTGGTGGTCTCGGCTCCGGATTGGGAAGCACTCGAGGCGGGGCTGGTGCAACGGTCGCGGGTGCTCAACGCGGTGCTTGCCGACCTGTACGGCAGCCGTCGGTCGCTGACCGAGGGCGTGCTGCCACCGGAGCTGCTGTTCGCCGATCCCGGCTATGTCCGCGCCGCCAACGGAATCGAGGTGCCGGGGCACCACCAACTCTTCATGCACGCCTGCGATGTGAGCCGGTTGTCCGACGGCAGTTTCCAGGTGAATGCCGACTGGACCCAAGCCCCGTCGGGCGCCGGGTATGCGCTGGCCGACCGACGGGTGCTCACGCAAGCCCTGCCCGACCTTTACGAAAGGATCGGGCCGCGGCCGACGACTCCGTTCGCGCAGGCGTTGCGCCTGGCACTGATCGACGCCGCACCCGACGGCGTGCAAGACCCGGTGGTGGTTGTGCTCAGTCCGGGTATCTACTCCGAAACCTCGTTCGATCAGGCGTATCTCGCGACCCTGCTGGGCTTTCCGCTGGTGGAGAGTGCGGATCTGGTGGTGCGCGACGGCAAGTTATGGATGCGTTCGCTGGGTACCCTCAAACGCGTCGACGTGGTGTTCCGCCGCGTGGACGCGACGTATACCGACCCGCTCGATCTGCGCGCCGACTCGCGGCTCGGGGTGGTCGGGCTGGTCGAGGCGCAGCACCGCGGGACGGTGACCGTGGTCAACACCGTTGGCAGTGGCATCCTGGAAAGTGCTGGGCTGCAACGATTCCTGCCGGAACTGGCCACGCTGCTGCTCGGGGAATCGCCGCTGCTCGCCGGTACGCCCAGTTATTGGGGCGGCATCGACAGCGAACGTTCGCACCTGCTGGCGAATCTCTCGTCGTTGTTGATCAGGCCGACCATCGGCGGGCAAACCCTTGTCGGACCGACCCTTTCGTCGGAGCGACTGGCCGAGCTGGCCGCCTGCATCACCGCGATGCCGTGGCAGTGGGTCGGCCAGGAGCTGCCGCAGTTCTCGTCAGCGCCCACCAGTCACGCCGGTGAGTTCTCCGCGGGCCCAGTCGGCGTGCGGCTGTTCACGGTGGCCCAACGCGGTGGCTACGCGCCGATGCTCGGTGGCCTGGGCTACGTGCTGGCGCCGGGCCCGTCGGCGTACACATTGAAAACCGTTGTCGCAAAGGATGTCTGGGTCCGGCCGACGGAGCGTTCGCGGGCAGAGGCGGTGACCCTGCCGGCGCCGGAGGCACCGGTCAAGGCGGGCGCGGGCACCCTGGGAGTCAGCTCGCCGCGCGTGTTGTCCGATCTGTTCTGGATGGGGCGCTACGGCGAGCGGGCCGAAAACATGGCCCGGTTGCTGATCGCCGCGCGCCGGCGTTACTACGAATTCCGGCATCGCCAGGAGACGGCCGAAAGTCAGTGCATACCGGTGTTGATGTCCGCACTGGGCAGGATCACCGGCACCGATCCGGGGCCGGACGACCAGGCGGAGACGATCGCGATCGCGCCGTCAACGCTATGGTCACTCACCATGGACCGCGACCGGCCCGGCTCGCTGGTGCAGTCGGTCGACCGGCTGGCGCTGGCCGCCAGAGCGGTGCGCGACCAGTTGTCCAGCGACACCTGGGTGGTGTTGGCCGGCGTCGAACGCGTGTTGGCGCACAAGGCGGAGCCGCCCGACTCACTCGCCGAGGCCGACGCCGTGCTCGCGACCGCGCAGTCGCAGACGCTGGTCGCGATGCTGACGCTGGCCGGGGTGGCCAGTGAGTCGATGGTGCAGGACGTCGGCTGGACGTTGATGGACATCGGCAAGCGCATCGAGCGCGGCCTGGATTTGACCGCATTGCTGAACGCGACGGTGACGACCGTGCGGGCTCCGGCCGCGGAACGGACAGTCATTGAATCAACCCTGATCGCAGCGGAATCGGCGGTCACCTATCGCCGCCGTACGGCGGGCGAGGTCAGCGTGGCCGCCCTGGCGGAGTTGATGCTCTTCGACGCGACGAACCCGCGGTCGTTGGTGTATCAGCTGGAGCGACTGCGGACCGACCTCGGCGACCTACCCGGCTCATCGGGGTCATCGCGGCCGCAGCGGATGGTCGCCGAGATCAGCACCCTGCTGCGGCGGTCGAATCCCGAAGAACTGGCCCAGGTTTCCGCGGCCGGAGGCCGCAAGCAGCTAGCCGAACTGCTGACCGCGGTACACACCGCGCTACGCGAGCTGGCCGACGTGATCACCGCGACGCAGCTGGCACTGCCCAGCGATATTCAGCCGCTGTGGGGTGGCGACGAGCGGCGCATCATGCCGTGACGCTTTAAGCAGCAGGTTTGCCCGAATCCGCGGTCACCTCGTCGATGACGGCATGGATGAACTTCATCTTCTCCAGCACCGCCACCGGCAGCACGAACGGGTAGAGATCGTCGTGGCCCATCGACCGGTTGACCATGTTCAGCGACCACGACACCGGTAGCCACATGTCGATGATGGTGTTGAAAGCGCTGGGGCCCAACACCGGCCGATCGAAGGTCGCGGTCGCCGGTGCGAAACCCGACCAGGCCGCGGTGTCCAGCGTGTCCCGGATGTGCAGGTAGTGCGCGAACGTCTCGGCCCAATCCTCGGCGGCATGCATGGTGGCATAGGACGAGACGAATCGCTTCTTCCAGCCCTCGGGCGCACCCTCGCTGTAATGGCGGTCCAGCGCCTCCTGGTAGTCGGCGTCAGGGTCGCCGAACAATTCGCGGAACCGCGCGTCGTAGCTGCTTGACGGGGAGATCAGCCGATAGAAGTAGTAATGGCCGACCTCGTGGCGGAAGTGTCCCAGCAGGGTGCGATACGGCTCATCCATCTCGACCCGCAGCTGCTCACGGTGCACGTCATCGCCTTCGGCGAGATCTATTGTGATGACCCCGTTTTCGTGCCCGGTCATCACCGTTTCGTGTGCACTGGACAACAGCCGGAAAGCCAAACCGTAGTCGGGATCCTGATCGTGACCGATGATCGGCAGCTTCAGTTCATGCAACTCGGCCACCAGTCGGCGCTTGGCCGCTTCGGCGCGAGCGAACTCCACCAGGCCGGCGGTGTCGGCGTCGTTGGGACGCTCGGTAGTCAGCGCACACGACACGCACATCAGGGTGGGGCGGTTGATGGGAACCAACCAGTTGCATTCGGCCAGATGGCGATTGGCGCACAGCTCGTATTCGGCAGCGCTGACGAAGCCGGCACGATCGGCGTCTTCGCCGGTGGTGAGCACCAGCAGGGCCATCTCGTCGAGAGAAAACCCGAGCGGGCTGCCGCAGTTCAGGCACGCCGAATTCTCAAAAGTCAGGCGTTGGCCGCAGTTCGGGCAGTGGAAATCACGCATACAGTTCGTCACCTTCGTAGGGCACCACGTCGACGGACACGTCGATCACGCTCTTCTTGGAATTGGTGTAGATGATGCCCCGCAGCGGCGGCACGTCGGCGTAGTCGCGACCCCGGCCGACAATCACATATCGTTCGTCGACCATCTGGTTGTTGGTGGGATCCAGTCCCAGCCACTCGAATTGGCCTGGCGCTTGTGGCGTCCAGACCGCGGCCCAGGCGTGGGTTGCGTCGATACCGATCATGCGGTCCTTTCCGGGCGGCGGGTTGGTGGCCAGGTAACCGGAGACATAGCTGGCCGCCAAACCGTTGGCACGCAAGCAGGCGATCGCCAACCGCGCGAAATCCTGGCATACCCCTTCCCGGGCGCTCAGAACCTCGTTGACTCCGGTTGACACCGTGGTCGACCCAGAGCGGTAGGTGAAGTCGTCGTAGATCCGCGAGGTGAGGTCACGCAGCACCTCGCCGAGTGGTCGCTGCGGGACAAAGCTCGGCGCTGCGTAGTCGCGAACCTCGTCGGTGATCTCGGGTGGATTCAAGTCGAGGGCGAACTCGGTGGCCAAAGCGCCGCGCGCTCCTGCCGGGCGGGCCTGTTCCCAAGGCGCCAGCGCCGGTCCACCACCCCAACGCTCCGGCGGCGCCGGGTACACCTCGACGATCGACTCGCTGGTGATCGTCAGCGTCTGATGGGGTTCGGTGACGTGAAAATACGAGCTGACGTTGCCGTAGGTGTCCAGGCTCGTCGAGCTGTCCGCGGGTGGCGGCGAGATCGTCAGCTCGTGGAACAGGCAGCGCTGCCGCAGCAGATCGCGCGGGGTCAGGAAACCACGACCGTAGGAACTGGTCACCACGTCCGAGTAGCGGTATTCGGTGCGATGGGTGATCCGGTAGCGGGCCCCCGGGCCGGGCGGGTGCTGATCCGGCGACGTCACGCTGCAACACTAATGAGCCTCCACATCGCATGCAGCCCCCCGGCCTGGATCCGGCGCTTTGGCCGGCCCGATGAGAGCACAATGAGTCATGGCCACCTGGGACGACGTCGCCAGCGTCGTCGGTGAGCTGCAACTCACCGAGGAGCGATCGCCACACGAATGGCGGGTCGGCAAGAGGCTGCTCGCCTGGGAGCGTCCGCTGCGCAAGCCTGACTACGACGCGCTGGCTGCGCTCGGCGTCGAACCACCACAGGGCGACATCCTCGGCGTCCGGGTGGCCGACGAGGGCGTCAAGTTCGCGCTGATCGCCGATGACCCGGAGCTGTACTTCACCACCCCGCATTTCGACGGCTATCCGGCCGTCCTGGTGAAGCTCGCAGCGATCGACGAACCTGGGCTACGGGAGCTGATCGTCGAGGCTTGGCTGACTCAGGCCCCAAAACGCCTGGTCCAGGAGTTTCTCGACGAGAACAGGTGACTCATCGCGCCGGCCGCCAAGTCGCATCATCAGTCACTTGAGTAACAGTAGCATCACAGGCCACTCTAATTCACTCCATCACAGCTAGATAACTCAATTCACATATCTCACTCTAGTTATAAAACACACCAATAGTCACTTTAATTAACTCCAATTATCACCAGCAACAGAAAACGCTCTTTAAACAATTATCTCACTGAATTGCTAATGTCCCACGCATTGACTCTTTTCCCGCGTGTTTGTTAGAAGTGTTAAATGAGTCATTTAGGTGGGCTACTGAGCACGATGTGCAAGCACCTGGTGATAGCCACGTTGGTCGTCCTGGGTATGACGCTGCTGGTCAATCCGACCACCGGCGTGGCCTACGCGGACGGCATGAACTGGGACGCCGTGGCGCAGTGCGAATCAGGTGGCAACTGGCACGCGAACACCGGCAACGGGTTCTATGGCGGACTGCAGTTCAAACCATCTACCTGGGCCGCCAACGGCGGCATCGGCGACCCGGCGACGGCTTCGCGCGAGCAGCAGATCGCGGTGGCGAACCGGGTGCTGGCCACTCAGGGACCCGGCGCCTGGCCCAAATGCGGCGGCAATGGCCAGCTCTTCCCGATCCAAATCGTCAACATCTTCTTGCACCCGGTGCGCGGCACGCTGCAAACGATCTTGTCGCTGGTCCCGCATTAAGCCTTTCGCGGCCCGCGTGACCGCCCTGTGATAGGAGTCGTGATTGCCCTGTGACCGGGCGCCGCGAGAGCTCGGTTGACGGGCTAACTATCGGGTCCGGCTAACTCGCCGGCTGCAGCTCGAAGACCGGGATCACCCGCGTTGTCTTCGCCTGATACTCGGCGAAACCCGGGGCGGCCGCGGCGATCTGGCCGAATAGTTCGTCACGTTCGCCGGACGGCAACTCCCGCGCGGTGACGTCCGAGGACTCGTTACCGATTTCGATGTGTGCCGCCGGATTCGCCCGTAGATTGTGCACCCAGGCCGGGTTGACGTCGGACCCGGCGAATGACCCGATGATGAGCAGCTTGC
>NZ_DATNJW010000603.1:0-5633 GCF_035603715.1 Mycobacterium sp.
CCAGCCAAGCGGCCTCAAGAACATGCTGCGCGCGGCGGCGGGGGCGTTGCCGTTCGTGCCTCGCGGCGGCCAGCTGCCCGCCCGGACAGTGACCGTTGACGAATTGCCCATCGATCGCGCCAATGTGGCTGAATACGCCGAGGTTACCGGACTGCGTTACGCCGACGCGGTGCCGCTGACCTATCCGTTCGCGTTGACGTTTCCGACGCTGATGTCGCTGGTAACCGGATTCGACTTTCCTTTTCCCGCAATGGGATCCGTCCATACCGAAAACCAGATCACCCAGTACCGACCGATCAAGGTGACCGACACGGTCAATATCGCGGTTCACGCGGAGAATTTGCGCGAGCACCGTAAGGGCCTGCTCGTGGACCTGGTGACCGACGTCAGCGTCGGCAACGAGGTGGCCTGGCATCAGGTCACGACCTTCCTGCATCAGCAGCGCACCAGCTTGTCCGGTGAGCCTAAGCCGCCGCCGCAAAAGCAGCCCAAGCTGCCTGCGCCGAACGCGATCCTGCGGATCAGTCCGAGCCAGATTCGTCGCTACGCCGCCGTCGGTGGCGACCACAACCCGATCCACACCAACTCCGTCGGGGCCAAGCTATTCGGATTTCCCACCGTCATTGCGCACGGAATGTTCAGCGCGGCAGCGGTATTGGCGAATCTCGAGGCCGCTATCCCCGATGCGGTGACCTATTCGGTGCGGTTTGGCAAGCCTGTACTGCTGCCCGCGAACGCCGGACTGTACGTGGATCAGGTGCAGGACGGCTGGGACCTCAGCTTGCGCAACATCGCCAAGGGGTATCCGCACCTGACCGGCACGCTACGGGCGCTCTAGCTTGCGGCAGCGCATGACCAGGAGCCGTAAACCGTAGGTACTCAAGGCCGCCACCAAGAAGACCAACAACAGCCACAGCGGCGGCCTGGCCAGTTCCCAGACGAAGATCGCAGCCCAGAGCGGCGCGCGTTGTGTGATCGCCAGTACGCCTGCGGAACCGGCCAACGCGATGGCCGGTACGTGAAACTGTGTTCCGGCAATGGCGTTGATCGTCAGCACAAACAGCGTCCCGGCTGCCGCGCCAGTCGCCAGCGCCGGGGTGAACAACCCGCCCCTCGCTCCGGCCCGCAGAAACGTCGCCGTCACAAGGACTTTGAGAACCAGGACCGCTGCCGCTGTCTTCAGCGTCATCCCGTCGCCGAGAATGAGGTTGAGAATGGATCTGCCGTTGCCGGGCAGTTCCGGGTACCAGTGCGAGCACACACCGACCAGCAACCCCGCGCCGGCGATCGCCGGGATCAGTAGCCACGATCGAAACGTGCCGCGCTGACTCGCCCACCCCATGATGCGGTTGAATACCAGTCCGATGACCAACGCCAGCGGGGCCAGTGCCAGCGCGTAGGCGATCAGCCGGTAGGACACGTCCGGGTTGGGCCAGTGCAAGTTCGGCTGGTCGTGGGTGACGACCGACGACACCGCAACAGCCAGGCTCGAGGTGATCAGCGCGGCGCCCACCGCGCGCGGATGCCAGCTCTTCAGCATGATTCGCAGGGTGAACAACGCACCACCGAGCGGCACCGCATACACCGCACCCAGTCCGGCGCCGGCTGCGCAGGCCAGCAGAATCTCGCGCTCACGTTCGGTGAGCCGCTTCAGCCAGCCGGTGGCGAGATTACCTAGCGCCACCGCGAATTGACGCGGCGCCACTTCACGGCCCAGTGACGCACCTGAGCCGACAACCAATACCTGCAGCGCCGCGTCGAGGCTGAAGGGCAGAAATCGAATGCGCTCCCGATGCGCGACGGCCGCTGCCAGCGGGGCGACTTCGGTCCTCGACCGGAGTATCCACCAGCCCAGCCCCGCGAGGCCGCCGCCGATCACAGGTCCCACGGCGCGACGGATGGGACTGCTCGCGGTGACGCCCTCCAGCAGTGTTCCGAACGTGTAGTGATAGGTGAGGTGCTCGATGGAGCGCAACAATGTGGTCGTCGCCAACCCGGCAACCCCGGCGAGCAGGCCGACGATCAGCACCGCGCAAAAGAAGTCAGCGTTGCGGCGGCCCATCCCCGATCAACCGGATTCGGCCGAGGATTCGGCCGCATCTTTCTCAACCGGTTTGCCCTTGAGTCCACGCCAGAACAGGTTGATCATCACTTCGGCCGCGCCATCGACGTCGGTATCGCCGGTGCTGAGCCGGGTCGCGATCGCCTCACCGGCGCCCACGAGCGCCACCGCGATCATCTCGAAGTCGGTGTCTGGTTCGGGATTTCGGGTGCCCGCCTGAAGGACCCGCACGACCAGCGCGATGATCCGCTCGCGGCCCTCCCGCACGGTGTGGGCGAACGCCTGCGAGTTGGTCGCTTGCGCGTACATCACGATCCACGACGCGCGATTGGCGTCGATGTAGCGCATGAACGCCACAATCGTGTTGTGCAGCAAGTCTCTCGGGCTCTGGTCGAGATTGATCTCCTCACGCACACCGTCGATGAATCGCCCCAGCTCGCGATCCAGGCATGCGCCGAACAATTCCTCCTTCGAGCCGTAATACAGATAGAGCATCGGCTTGGAGATCTCGGCTTTGGCCGCAATCGCGTCCATCGACGTGTCGTGATAGCCGTTGATGGAGAACATCTCAACCGCGGCGTCCAGCATCTGCTGCTCTCGGACAGCACGGGGTAGCCGCTTGGTACCACCTGCCATGCCATCCCCTATCTGGCCGACATCTGCGCGCCTGTCGGCGAGACCGCCTCGATTCAGAGTAAGCAATGCTAGGTCGCGCCGCCGGATTTACGGTCCGCAGTCCGGCTTGGGTCCTTTGAACTTCGCGATCCGCCGGACCGAGTCGTCGACGTCGGACATCTTCAATTCCTTGGCGTCCAACGCCTTCTGTAGACGGTCGAGGACCGCGGGCACCTCGTCGGTGGTGATCCACAGCGCAACGTCGGTGCCGGCCTGCACGGCGCGCAGCACCGCGTCGGGCACCGGGTAGTGGTCCTTGATCGCCGCCATGCTGGACAGGTCGTCGCTGAATATCGGACCGTCGAAGGCCGGGCCGTTGTATCCGACTCCGGTGCGCAACATCTGCACGGCGGCCCGGTTGACGCTGGCCGGTTCGTTGCCGGTGAGGTCGGGCACCTGCAGGTGGCCGACCATTGCGCCCTGCGGGGCGACAGCGTTCAACAGGGCGCGGTAAGGCACTAAGTCGTTGTTCTGCAGCTGCTGCAGCGGCGGCGTGACGATGACGGACCCGGTGTGCGAGTCACCGGATCCGTGTCCGTGACCCGGGAAATGCTTGAGCACCGGCAGGAGCCCGGCGTCACGCAGACCCCGGGCGTAGGCACCGGCATACTCGACGACTTTTTGCGGATCCGCACTGAACGACCGATCGCCGATCACCGTGTCGTCGGGGGCATCGGTGACGTCCACGTCGGGCGCGAAGTCGACGGTGATGCCGAGGCCGCGGATCCGGTGGCCGCGGTCCAGGGCCATGCCGTACACCTCGTCGGGAGTATGGGTCTGCGCCAGCACCCGCGCCGACGGCGCGGGACCGATCAGCTTGGACAGCCTGGCCACTCGGCCGCCCTCTTCATCGACGCTGACCGCCACCGGCAGCGCAGTGCTGGCTGACAGGTCCTTGACCAGGTTGGGTCCCAGCATCTTCATGTCGGTCCAGCTGCCGATGAAGATGCCACCGACGTGGTAGGTCGTCACCACAGCCTTGGCGTCGTCGCCGTCGCGGACACCCACCATCAGCAGCTGCGCCAGCTTCTCGCGGGCAGGCAGGGCCGCCGGATCTCCACACGCCGGCTTGGCCGGCGGAATCGGCTTCGCCGAAGACGAGCCGGCCGGTGCGGTTGCGGGCTTCTGCGCGGGGTGGCCACACCCGGCGATCAGCGCTGTGAGGGCGGCAAACACGGCTAGTACGCGCTGGAATCCCATCAGGCCATGCTGTCATGGGGTCCAGCCGGCCATGCGGCCGGCGACCTCAGCGGCCACGACCTCGCCTTCTGCTAGGTTGGGCAGCTATGAATCGCTTCGTTGCACCCGCCGCCGCCAGCGTCGTGGTCGGCCTGCTGCTGGGTGCAGCCGCGATCTTCGGAGTCACGTTGATGGTGCAGCAGGACACCAAGCCGCCGCTCCCCGGGGGCGACCCGCAGTCGTCGGTGCTCAACCGGGTCGAGTACGGCAACCGCAGCTAATTCACGATGCGGGCCGAACCCGGGCCCGTCGAGGTCATTCCGCTGTCCCGACGCTGGTTGTGGCCGGTTGCGGCGGTCGCGCTGGCGCTGAGCTTCGGCTCGTCGCCCGGCCAGATCTCCCCCGACACCAAACTCGACCTCACCGCCAACCCGTTGCGCTTTCTGGCGCGGGCGACCAACTTGTGGAACAGCGAGCTGCCATTCGGGCAGGCGCAGAATCAGGCCTACGGCTACCTGTTCCCGCACGGCACGTTCTTCTTGGCCGGCCACCTGCTCGGACTGCCGGGCTGGGTCACCCAACGACTGTGGTGGGCACTGCTATTGACCGTGGGTTTCTGGGGGTTGCTGCGCGTCGCCGAGGCGCTGGGCATCGGCAGCCCGAAGTCGCGCACGGTTGCCGCCGCGGCGTTCGCGCTCTCGCCACGGGTGCTGACCACGATCGGGTCGATCTCGTCGGAGACGCTGCCGATCATGCTGGCGCCGTGGGTGTTGCTGCCCACGATTTTGGCATTGCGCAGCAACGGTCCAAGCGGGCGGTCGCTAAGGCGGCTGGCCGGTCAGGCCGGGGTGGCCGTCGCGCTGATGGGAGCGGTCAACGCGATCGCGACGCTGGCCGGGTGTCTGCCCGCGGTGATCTGGTGGGCTTGCCACCGGCCTAACCGACGGTGGTTGCGTTACGCGGCGTGGTGGCTGCTGGCTCTGGCACTGGCCATGACGTGGTGGCTGGTGGCGCTGATACTGATGGCCCGGATCAGCCCGCCTTTCCTGGACTTCATCGAATCTTCGGGTGTGACGACGCAGTGGTCGTCGTTGGTCGAGGTGTTGCGCGGTACGGATAGCTGGACCCCGTTCGTAGCGCCCAATGCCACGGCAGGTGCACCGCTGGTCACCGGTTCGGTCGCCATCCTGGCCACCTGCCTGGTGGCAGCGGGCGGGTTGGCCGGGCTGGCGATGGGGAGCATGCCGGCCCGCGGGCGATTGGTGACGATGCTGCTCGTCGGCGTGGTGCTGCTGGGCGTTGGCTACAGCGGCGGACTGGGCTCACCCGTGTCACAGCAAGTTCAGGCTTTCCTGGACGCCGGCGGCGCACCGCTGCGCAACGTGCACAAATTCGAATCGCTGATCCGCATCCCCGTCGTATTGGGACTGGCCCAGCTGCTCGGCCGGATCCCACTACCGGGTAGCGCGCCGAAACCGTTATGGCGCAGTGCGTTTGCTCACCCGGAGCGCGACAAGCGGGTTGCGGTCGGGATCGTGGTGCTGACCGCGCTGATGGCCGGGACATCGCTGGCGTGGACCGGGCGGATTACCCCGCCGGGCACGTACAGCGCGATACCGCGGTATTGGCATGACGCTGCCGACTGGCTGTCCGCGCACAACACCGGTGTGCCGGCACCCGGCCGGGTGCTGGTGGTCCCCGGCGCGCCGTTCGCCAC
>NZ_DATNJW010000604.1:0-3491 GCF_035603715.1 Mycobacterium sp.
CGCGACCTGGCGACCGGCCGCGGTGGAGCCGGTGAACGACACCTTGTCCACGCCGTCATGGCTGACCAATTGCTCGCCGACGTCGCGGCCGCCGGGCACCACATTCAGCACGCCGGGCGGCAGGTCGGCTTCGGCGACCAGGTCGGCGAGCAGCTGCGCGTCGAGGACCGACTCGGGCGCGGGTTTGAGCACTACCGTGCAGCCGGCCAACAAAGCCGGCACGACCTTGGTGACGGTCAGGAACTGCGGCATGTTCCACGGCACGATCGCGGCGACGACGCCCACCGGTTGCTTGACGATCCGAATGTCGTTGCCGTACAGCCCTGGGCGATCCTGCTGCCAGGGGTAGTCAGCGGCTATTCCGGAGAACGCCGACATCATCATGAGCGGCAACGCGACCTGTGCCCTCTTCGCAAAGGAGATGGGCGCGCCGATCTCGGCGGAGATAAGTGCGGCCATATCGGCTCGGCGTTCCTTGTAGATGGCGGCCAGGCGCCCGATCGCCTCGATGCGTTCGCTGGGCGGCGTCCGGGGCCACGGTCCGGTGTCGAAGGCCGCTCGCGCCGACTGCACGGCGCGGTCGACGTCGGCAGGTCCCGCGCAGACAGCGCGACCGATCTCGGCTCCGCTGTGCGGCGATACCACACTGATGACGGAATCACCTTGTGCCGCAGCCCATTTTCCGTCGATGAAAAGCTGATCCCTGTCGTACATTGGGTCCTCTCAGGTGTTTCGGCCGCCGTTGACGCCGAGTATCTGTCCGGTGATATAGCTGGCTTCCTCGGAGATGAAGAAGGCGCACGCGGCGGCGATGTCCTCGGGCCGGCCCACCCGGCGCACCGGTGTGCGGTTGATGTGGTCTTCGACGGTTCCGCCGAGCAGGTGTCGGCTTTCCGCGCTGCGCAGCATCGGTGTGTCCACGAACCCCGGCGGAACAGCGTTGACGGTGATGCCCGATGGGCCGTATTCCAGAGCCAGCGATTTGGTCAGGCCGTTCACCGCGGATTTGGCCGCCACGTAATGCGCCATGAACGGCTGGCCGGAGTGCGTGCTGGACGACGAGATGTTGACGATGCGCCCCCACCCGGCCTCGACCATGTCGGGCAGCACCGACTGGATGGTATGGAATACACCGTTGAGGTTGACGTCGATCACCTTCGACCACTCCGGGAACGTCATCTTCGAGAACTTCTGGAAGCCCTCTACCCCGGCCGCGTTGACCAGCACCAGGATCGGGCCGAACTTCTCCCGAATCGCCGCGACGGCGGCGTCGACCTGCGCGCGGTCGGTGACATCGGCGACGTGACCGAACTCGTCGTCGGTCGGCGACAAGTCGATGACGGCCGCCTGAAATCCGTCGCTGCGCAACCGCTCGGCGACGGCGCGACCAATCCCCGAGGCGCCGCCCGTTACGACTGCGGTCTTCAAGCCCGCTACCGCCCTTCCTTGGCAACTTTCCTGAGCGACTGCCCAAACTAGTCATGCCTATCATTCCGCGTCGATTATGGTCAAGCCCATGGACAGGCCACCGTTTCGCTTCGCCGTGCAGGCGACCAACGCAGCCGGCGGACGTGAGTGGCGCGATACCGTTCGCAAAGTCGAAGATCTCGGCTACTCAACGCTTTTCCTCGCCGACCACTACCTGGGTCCCGGTCCCGCGCAGAAAGTCGCGCGCACCCCTCGCCAAGACCTGGCGCCGATCGCGGCGATGGCCGCGGCGACCGCCGTCAGTGAGACGCTTCGCATCGGGTGTCGGGTGTTCTGCATCGACTATCACGTGCCGGCCGTGTTGGCCAAAGAAGCCGCCACCCTGGATCTGCTGTCGGACGGTCGGCTGGAGATGGGCATCGGAGCCGGCTGGAGCGAAACCGAGTACAACGCAATGGGTTTGACCTTCGACCGACCCGCGCGGCGAATCGCCAAGCTCGCCGAGGTGGTGTCGTTGATCAAGGCGCACTGGGACGGCGAGGAGTTGGATTATGCCGGCCAGATTGTGCAGGTGCGCGGCTACGCGGGCCGGCCCCGCCCGGTGCAGCGGCCGCATCCGCCGATCATGATCGGCGGCGGCGGACCGCGGATGCTGGCGTTCGCCGGCCGGGAGGCCGACATCGTCAGCATGTCCAGCGTGCCGTTTGTGGCACGCGACGCCGAAGGCCTGGATCCACAGACAGTCGCGCAGCGCCGGATCGACGTGGTCCGGGCCGCTGCCGGAGAGCGCTACGGCGGGCTGGAAATTGAGAGTTCGCCGTACTTCACGACGATCACCGACGACCCTGAAGCCGCGCTGGCGAAAGCGGAGTCGTCAACCGGAATTCCGGTCGACGTGCTGCGCGAACATCCCAACGTCATGGTCGGCTCACTGGAAACCATTGTGGAGATGCTGTATTCGCAACGGGATTCGCTCGGCGTCAACTACGTGACGGTGCAGCAGTCGCAGATCGAGTCGTTCGCTCCGGTCGTGGACCGGCTCAGCGGCCGCTAAACCTTGACCACTGCGTGCGGAGATGTAAACATGGCAGCTAACTATTGGGCGATCGCTCAAATAGTGTTGACGCCGGAATGACCACCGCAGGAGTGAGACGACTCAATGGCAAAGCGGACCCGATACAGCGAGTACCACGACCGGTACGCGAATTATCGACTCGAGCTCTCCGATGACGGCATCTTGCTCATGCAGTGCCACACCAACGGCGGCAGCCTGGTGTGGGACTGGCGGGCACACGACCAGATGTCGGATGCATTCGCCGACATCGCCGGCGACCGCGAGATCAAGGTGCTCATCCACACCGGCACCGGCGAGAACTACAACGCCAACTGGGGGCGGATGCCCAACGGCGACCCCGTCGAAAAACCCGACTACCTGCTGATGCCCGGCACTCGCGGGCTAAACAAGCTCGACGAAAAGGCCTGGTATGCACGGCACTTGATCACCAACGTGCTCGACGTCGACGTGCCGATGATCAGCGCCGTCAATGGACCGTGCAACATGCATTCCGAGGTGCCGCTGCTCGGCGATATCGTGCTGGCCTCCGAGGACGCCTACTTCCAGGACGCATCGCACTTCCCCCGCGGCCAGGTGCCCGGCGACGGCCAGCATGTGATCTGGAGCTTTCTGGCCGGCCACACCCGTGCTCGCTATTTCCTATTGACCGGCATGAAGCTCGGGGCCGCCGAAGCCAAGGAGTGGGGCGTGGTCAACGAGGTGCTGCCCAAAGACAAAGTCCTGGACCGAGCCTGGGAGCTGGCCCGCGAGCTCGTCAAACGTCCACCGCTGACGCTGCGCTACTCGCGCCAGCTGTTCACCAACCCGCTCAAGCGGGCGTTCATCGACGAGCTGGGTCACGGCCTGGCCCGCGAAACCTACGCACAGCGTGCGTTTTTCCCGTTCGGCGGCGAGATGGCGCCACTCGATCGGGCTTGGGACCAAGAACCCTGGAGCAATGGCGGTCAACGCAACGAAGGAGTGCCCTCGTGACCAGCATCCAACAACG
>NZ_DATNJW010000605.1:0-2627 GCF_035603715.1 Mycobacterium sp.
CGAGCCGATCGGATTCGCCCACAACGGCTTGCATGTGGACGACGAGCAGCGTTTCCGGCCGGTTGAGGAATTCTCTGCGCCGGACCAACGCCGTGTCGACTATGACGAACCGTTCTTCGATGACATCGACACCTACGGCGGGTCAAGCGACCATGCACCGCGCACGCGTGGGTTCGCCCCCCGCGACGAACTCCGCAACGGCCATCACCGCCCAGCTCCCAACAGACATCGTCGGTCCGATCCCGACCACGGGTACCCCGGCCCGTAGCAGCGTTTGGCCGGTAAGCCCTTACGCCGAAGGGTCGCAGCCGGTCAGGGCCAGGAAAGCGCCGAGATCCACCAGACCCGATGGGGCGGCGGGCAGGTAATCGGTCAACGTCTCGGCGCGCACGATCACCGCGGCATACTGTGCACGGCTGATCGCGACGTTCAAACGATTGCGGTTGAGCAGGAACGGGATTCCGCGCGGTATGTCCTCGACGGATGAGGCCGTCATCGAGACGATGGCCACCGGTGCCTCGGTGCCCTGAAACTTGTCGACGGTCCCGACCCGGACATCGCCGAGCCCCGCGGCGGCCAGGTGTTCCCGCAGCAGCAGCACCTGAGCGTTGTAGGGGGCCAACACCAACACGTCGGAAGCCGTCAATGGCCGGGTGCCGTTCTCGGTCGTCCATGCCAAGCCAACCAGGGCCCTGATCTGGGCAACGATGGCGGCGGCTTCTTCGGGGCTCTCAGTTGCGTTGCCGTCGTGCAGAACTCGAACGACATGAACTCCGGGCGGATACCCGTCCAATCGGCGCGCGGCGGTGACTTCGCGGTACGGCTGCAACCGGCCCTCATAGGCCAGCACCGACACCGGATCGCACACCGCGGGATGCATGCGACGTGAGCGGTCCAGGAAGTAGCCGCGTTCGGCGGGCAGGGTGCGGTGGTCCTCGACCAGCCAGCCCAGTGCGGATCCGTTGACCGGCTCCGGATGAGTGCCCTGGCTGACCTGAGGCAGCTGCTGCGGATCGCCGAGCAGCAGCAGGTTGGCGGCTGACGCGGCCACCGCGATCGTATTGGCCAGACAGAACTGGCCGGCCTCGTCGATCACCAGCAGGTCCAGACTTCCCGGCGGAACCCGGCCGGGGTTGGCGAAGTCCCACGCGGTGCCGCCGATCACGCATCCTGTTGTGCCGGCGATGAATCCGGGGTACTCGTTTTCGGCGATCTGCTTCCATGCGACGTCGCGGCGGTCGCCTTTCTTGGCTACCCGTTCCGGGTCGATACCGGCGTTGATCGTGGCTTGCAGCAGGTTTTCCACCACCGCATGTGATTGCGCGACAACACCTATGCGCCAGCCGTATTGGGCGACAAGTCGGGTGATGACGTGTGCGGCGGTGTAGGTCTTGCCGGTTCCGGGCGGCCCATGCACCGCCACGTAGGACCTATCGAGGTCGAGCAGGGCGGCGGCGATGTCGTCGATGGCGTCGCCGCTTCGGGGGAGGTCCGCGCCGCTGCGCGTTCTAGGAGGTTGGCGGAGCAGGATGTCGGCCACCGCGGTGCGGGGGAGTTGCGGCAGCCTTGCCGCGACCGCTGCTGCTGCCGCTTCGATGGCCTCCCGCAGCGGCTTGGTGTTGACTGGCCCGCCTGGGGTCAGCGCGAAAGGAAGCTCGGGAAAAGTGCTGCCGTCGAGGGGAGTTCGCTCGATGACGACGACCTCGGTCGGCACGCTCGGGTCGTTGGCCTCGATCAGCTTGGCCCGGCCCGCGGCGCGCCGATCGGGATTGTCGGCCAGACCGGGCGGCGCCGGCGGATCGTAAAGCGCGTAGACCTCTGAGTCGGCCTTGAGAGCGCCGCGGGCCAATTCGCCGGTCAGCTGTAGCCGCCGCTGCAACTTCTGCGCGCGCGGCGGCTTATGCCAATCGACCGCAACGTTTGCCTGGTCGACGAGGAATACGTCTGTCTCGTCGGCCCATTCGTCGACGGGGTAGTTCAGTCGATCGAAGTGCGCCCACCAGAACGGCTTGTCTTCGCGGCGGTGATAGCCGCGGGCGGCCGACACCAGGGCAACCGCGGTCTGTTCCGGGGTGCGGTCACCGGTCGTCGGGTCGCCGCTGAACGCGTGTAGCTTTGCCGCGAGCGCGTCCGCCTCCTCGATATCGCCGCCGTCGGGAACCGGTTGTGCGCCAAGCGGTATGACGCTGTTTTCGTAGGCTCGCATCAGGAGCCAGTTGCGCAGTTCGCGGGTCGACGTGCAGTCGTAGTGGTTGTAGTCCTCGATCTCCTTGAGTACGGTCGCCGCCTCGTCGACCTCGCCGTTGCCGCGCAGTTCGCTGTAGCGCGCGTACTGGGTGATCGAGTCGGCTGCCGTGGTGACATCGCCGGAACGCAGCTGCGAACCCATGTACAGCGGTTCCAGGGCCTTCAGGCTGAGCGACTCGCTACCGGTCCGAATGCTCTTGCGCACAATCGGATACAGGTCGACCAATGTTCCGCTGCGCAGCAAGTCGTCGACGTCGTCTTCCCCGACGCCGTGGCGACCGGCCAGACGCAGCAGCGCCGTCTTCTCGTAGGCGGCGTAGTGGTAGACGTGCATATTGGGAAATCGCTTGCGTCGCTTGGCGACCAGCGCCAGAAAGTCG
>NZ_DATNJW010000606.1:0-2064 GCF_035603715.1 Mycobacterium sp.
CATCATCGGTGAACGCATCAACCGAATCGCCCGGTTCATCGGCAGCTCGTCGTTCAGCAAGATATTCATGCACACGGCTCCGGCCACCCGCGGACATCGGGCGAGCGCATGGAATGCAACTTCGCCGCCCTGACTGGCCCCGTGCAGCACCACGGGAACACCGGTGCGTTCGGCCGCGTGGTCGGACACAGCACGGACGTCCTCGAGGAAGTCATCAAAGGTGAACACGCCTCGCGGGCCCGGGGTGCGCCCGTGGCCGGTCAAGTCGAAGGCCCAGACGGTAGCAGGAAAGCGGCGTCGGAATTGCTCGGCGAAATCGTGGTAAGCCGCGCTGTAACCCGCCGTGCCATGCACCAGAAGCAGCGTGTATTGGGCGTTCGGATGCTCGTAGCGGGTCAGGAAAAGGGGCGTGCCTTTGCTGCCCGCAATGCTCCCCTCAACTGGGGACTCGAGCCCGCCTTCCGGCTCGACGGTCGTCATGGCGCTGACCGCTCCGTTCCTTGCGCGATGAGATGGTCGATCAACAGTTGAGCGTGGGCGTCGAACTCGGCCCGGAATGCGGTCTCATCGTTGTTGAAGGGGCGGCGCATCGCCATCCCGAGAAGGAATGTCTCGATAAGCCCGACAGACAAGTCGGACTCTGCGCCGGGAGTTAGATCTTCGATGAAGCGCGCGACATTCCGCCGTTGGGTTTTCTGGTGGTCCGCATAGGCTTGTTTGAGGGATTCATTGTGGTTTGCTGCGGCGGCGAATTCCACGGTGAACGATGCGGCGAGCAAATTGTTGACGAAAAGCGCATACAGCAGTTCTCTTGCCGCATCCAGCCGCTCAACGACGGATCCTTGCTGCGGCAACAGGTCGGCGGCCGTCGAGAAGATGTCAGCGGCCATCTGGCCAATCGCCGACAAGAGCAGCCGTTCTTTGGTGTCGAAGTGGTGGTGAAGCAGGGGTTGCGAGACACCGGCGCGTAGGGCGATCCGCTTCATCGAGGATTTCTCGTAACCAAACTCGCAGAAGCACGCGAAAGCCGCCGCGAGGATACGCATTCGGGCGTTTGTCGCAGCGGATGGACTCGGTTCGGCCGTTGTCGACGGAGTCTCCGTTGGTTGTTTTCAGTGGGCCGAGATAGAGTAGCTGACTGATCGGTCAGTTAGTACCCATATGGCGACAACTCAGAGCTAAGCGTTGCCAGCTGACGCACTCGTCCCCTGAGGGGAGGGACGAGCGCGTCGGCGTGGAGTAGGAGAGGTCAGCCAACGCTGTGCCGCGAGGTAGACGGGTCACACTCACTTTCGACAACGGACCGACGCCCGGTGTGACCGACCAGGTGCTCGACATCCTCGCGGAGAGATCACTGCCGGCGATCTTCTTCGTCGTCGCCAACCGCGTAGACGGAGACGCGGCAGCGTGCGCCCTGCTCACCCGAATGGTTCGGGATGGTCACCGAGTGGGCAATCACTCGCTGACGCACGGCCGACCACTGGGCGAGTTGGGTAAGCAGGAAACCATCGCCGAAATCGCCACGGCCCGCGATATTTTGCGGGAATTCACCGGTGACAGCTTCCTCTTCCGGCCATGGGGCACTGAGGGACAGCTAGACCGAAGGTGCCTTAACCGCAGTGCGGTCGACTATCTGGTCAGCGGGAAGTACACCTGCGTGTTATGGAACAGCGTGCCGCGCGATTGGGCGGACCCGGGCGGTTGGGTCGCCCGCGCACTAACCGACGTCCGGGCGCGAGAACACACAGTGGTGGTGATCCACGACGTGGCGTCCGGGGCCATGGGCGCGCTACCACGATTTCTCGACGAGCTGCATCGCGAGGGGGTGGCAGTGACTGCCGAACTGCCCACCGAGTGCGTGCCGATCGCCGACGGCCGCATCATTAGTCCTGTCGACCACCTGATGCCGCTCGGCCGCTGATCACCGAGCCTTCCAAACTGGCGGACGCTTCTCGGCGAACGCCAGCGGACCTTCCTTGGCATCCTCGGTTCTCAGCAACGCGCCGAACTCGCGTACGGTACGCGCCCAGGCGGGTTCCTCATCCGGGATGACGCCGTCGTCGG
>NZ_DATNJW010000607.1:0-8135 GCF_035603715.1 Mycobacterium sp.
CCTCGTTGTGGATGCCAGCGACCAGATGCATGATCAGCAGCGGGTTGGCCGCCCCCAGCCACAGCGCGCTGACCTCGGCGACGCCGCAGCGGCGAGCCAGTCGCGGTGTCGCCCAGACGATCAGGCCGACTCCGAGCAGCACCACCAGCCGATGGCAGAGCACCGCGGCGACGATGTTTTCGCCGGTCAACGCCGAGATACCCCGGCCTATCCACAAGAACAGCGGCCCGTAAGGCGCCGGTGTCTCCCGCCACAGGCTGGGCACCGACAACGTGAAGACGTGCCCGAGGCCCAGGCCGGTCGCCGGGCCCACCCGGTACGGGTCGAGTCCCAGCCGGCAGATCTGACTCTGCGCCAGGTAGGAGTAGACGTCCTTGCTGAACATCGGTGGGGCGATCAGCAGCGGCAGCACCCACAGCAGCAGCGTGCGATCCAGCTCACCGCGAGACATTCGCCGCTTGCCCAGCGCGAACCGGCCCAGCATCAGCCACGCCAGGGCCATCATCACGGCCCCAGTCGTCGTCATCGTCAGCGACACCGTCTGGATCCGCGACGGAAGGTTGAGCAGCCGGACGCCGAACGTCGGGTCTTGGACTACCGGCCGGGCCCCGGCGCCAAGCGCCCCGATCGCCATCAGCACCGTGCCGGTCGCGCCGAAAACCCGGGTGCGACGAAGCGCGATCTCCTCGCGGTCGTTCAGTGGCTGGCCAACAGCCTTTTCGTCGCCGTGCAGGCTGGCGATCGACGAACTCAGCGAGTGGTGGCGGTCTGCCATCACAGCAGCGTAACCGGCGCCGGGGCAGGGCCGAACGCGTCAGGTGTGACCAGCGCAACGTCGGCAGAGGGTAGCCTTGCTGGACCCGATGCTGGAATTGCGTCACACTGGTGTTGTGAAATTCCCGCAGTCCGTTCAAGGTGCCGAAGCAGCAGCCGCTGCTGCGACCCATGACGGCCAGACACGCAGCGCCGTCGTGCGGTTGCTGCTGGAGTCCGGGTCCATCACCGCCGGCCAGATCGGTGAACGCCTGGGTCTGTCGGCGGCCGGGGTGCGACGCCACCTCGACGCATTGATCGACATGGGCGAGGCCGAGTCGGTTCCGGCCGCGCCGTGGCAGCAAGCCGGCCGCGGCCGACCGGCCAAGCGGTACCGGTTGACCTCGACCGGCCGCGCGAAGCTGGACCACAGTTACGACGATCTGGCGTCCGCCGCGATGCGCCAGCTTCGTGAGATCGGCGGCGAAGAGGCGGTCCGCAGCTTTGCCCGTCAGCGCATCGACGCGATCCTGTCCGGTGTGGAGGCGGCCGATTCGGATGCCGACGAGGACATCGAAGCCACCGCCGAGCGGATCGCCGGCGCGCTGTCCAAAGCCGGGTACGTCGCGACCACCACCCAGGTGGGCGGTCCGATCCACGGAGTGCAGATCTGTCAGCATCATTGTCCGGTGTCGCACGTCGCCGAGGAGTTCCCGGAATTGTGCGAAACCGAGCAGCAGGCGATGGCCGAGGTACTCGGCAAGCATGTGCAGCGGTTGGCGACGATCGTCAACGGCGACTGCGCCTGCACCACCCATGTCCCGCTCGCCGCTGCTGAAGCCCAACCGTCTGAACTTCGGCGCACAGCCCGTGCCGAAGCCACCACGAGCATCAAAGGAGTGTCGTTATGACTCTCACCCCGGAGGCCGCCAAGACGGCTGTGCCCGCCGCGACGCTGACCCAAGAGGAGACGATCGCCTCGTTGGGCCGTTACGGCTATGGCTGGTCGGACTCCGACGTGGCCGGTGCCAGCGCCCAGCGCGGGCTGTCGGAGGCTGTGGTCCGCGACATCTCGGCCAAGAAGAACGAGCCCGAGTGGATGCTCGAGCACCGCTTGAAGGCGCTGCGGATCTTCGAGCGCAAGCCGATGCCGAACTGGGGTTCCAACCTCGATGGCATCGACTTCGAGAACATCAAATATTTCGTGCGTTCCAGTGAGAAGCAGGCCGCCACCTGGGATGACCTGCCCGAGGACATCCGCAACACCTACGACAAGCTCGGCATCCCGGAGGCAGAGAAGCAGCGCCTGGTCTCCGGTGTTGCGGCGCAGTACGAGTCAGAGGTGGTCTACCACTCGATCCGCGAGGACCTCGAGGCTCAGGGCGTCATCTTCCTGGACACCGACTCCGGGCTGCGTGAGCAACCCGAGCTGTTCCAGAAGTACTTCGGCACGGTGATTCCGGCCGGCGACAACAAGTTCTCGGCGCTGAACTCCGCCGTCTGGAGTGGCGGATCGTTCATCTACGTCCCGCCGGGTGTGCACGTCGACATCCCGCTGCAGGCCTACTTCCGGATCAACACCGAGAACATGGGCCAGTTCGAGCGGACGCTGATCATCGTCGACGAGGGTGCCTACGTGCACTACGTCGAGGGCTGTACGGCGCCGATCTACAAGTCGGACTCGCTGCACTCGGCGGTGGTGGAGATCATCGTCAAGCCCGGCGGCCGTTGCCGCTACACCACCATCCAGAACTGGTCGAACAACGTCTACAACCTGGTCACCAAGCGGGCCCGGGCGGAAGCCGGCGCCACCATGGAATGGGTCGACGGCAACATCGGCTCCAAGGTGACCATGAAGTATCCGGCCGTCTGGATGACCGGCGAGCACGCCAAAGGCGAGGTACTTTCGGTCGCGTTCGCCGGCGAGGGCCAGCACCAGGACACCGGCGCCAAGATGCTGCACCTGGCACCCAACACGTCGAGCAACATCGTCTCCAAGTCGGTCGCCCGCGGCGGCGGTCGCGCGTCCTACCGCGGCCTGGTTCAGGTGAACAAGGGTTCGCACGGTTCCCGGTCCAGCGTGAAATGCGATGCGCTGCTCGTGGATACGATCAGCCGCAGCGACACCTACCCGTACGTCGACATCCGCGAGGACGACGTCACGATGGGCCACGAGGCCACCGTCTCCAAGGTCAGTGCGGATCAGCTCTTCTACCTGATGAGCCGCGGCATGACCGAGGACGAGGCCATGGCGATGGTGGTCCGCGGCTTCGTCGAGCCAATCGCCAAGGAACTGCCGATGGAGTACGCCCTGGAGCTCAACCGGTTGATCGAGTTGCAGATGGAAGGCGCGGTCGGCTAGTGGCGGGATTGACTGAAGCGGTGGAGGGGTCGGCCCTCGCCGCTGCCAACAAGGGCGAGCTGTTCTCCTCGTTCGACGTCAATGCATTCGAGGTTCCCGGCGGCCGCGACGAGATCTGGCGATTCACCCCGCTACGACGTTTACACGGCCTGCACGACGGTTCGGCGCACGCCACCGGAATCGCCAAGATCGCGGTCGGTGAGCAGCCCGGTGTGCAGGTGGAAACCGTGCGTCGCGGCGACGAGCGACTCGGACAGGGCGGCGTCCCCGCCGACCGCGTTGCCGCACAGGCCTTTTCGTCGATCAACACCGCGACGGTCGTCACCGTCGCCCGCGACACGCAGCTCGCCGAGCCGGTAGAGATCGCGGTCGAAGGGCCCGGTGCGGGCGCGGTGGCGTACGGACACCTGCAGGTACGCCTGGGCGAGCTCGCCGAAGCGGTCGTCGTCGTCGACCATCGCGGCAGCGGAATCTATGCCGACAACCTCGAATTCGTCGTCGGCGATGCGGCGCGGCTCACGGTGGTCTGGATCGCCGACTGGGCCGACGACGCGGTGCATGTCAGCGCACACCACGCCCGGCTGGGCAAGGACGCGGTGCTGCGTCATGTCGCGATCACGCTGGGCGGCGAAGTGGTGCGGATGACCGGCAACGTGCGGTTCGGCGCACCCGGCGGCGATGCCGAGCTCCTCGGCTTGTACTTCGCCGACGACGGTCAGCATCTGGAGTCGCGGTTGCTCATCGACCATGCGCAGCCGGACTGCAAATCCAACGTGCTGTACAAGGGTGCGCTGCAAGGGGATCCGGACTCGAGCCGCCCCGACGCGCACACCGTCTGGGTCGGCGACGTGCTGATCCGGGCCGAGGCCACCGGCACCAACACCTTCGAGGTGAACCGCAATCTGGTCCTGACCGACGGCGCCCGCGCCGACTCGGTGCCCAACCTGGAGATCGAGACCGGCGAGATCGTCGGAGCCGGACACGCCAGCGCCACCGGAAGATTCGACGACGAGCAGCTGTTTTACCTACGTTCGCGCGGGATCCCCGAGGAACAGGCCCGCCGGCTGGTGGTGCGCGGGTTCTTCAACGAGATCATCGCGAAGATCGCCGTCCCCGAAATACGCGAACGCCTGACCGCAGCCATCGAACACGAATTGGCCATCACGGAATCGAGAATCACCGCCTCATGACAACTCTGGAAATCAAAGACCTACACGTCAGCGTCGAGAATGCATCCGACGGCGACGAGATCGGCATCCTCAACGGAGTCGACCTGACGGTGCGCTCCGGTGAAACCCATGCGGTGATGGGCCCCAACGGGTCTGGCAAGTCGACCTTGTCCTACGCCATTGCCGGACACCCGAAGTACCGCGTGACCTCGGGATCGATCACGCTCGACGGGCAGAACGTCCTGGACATGAGCGTCGACGAACGCGCACGCGCCGGTCTTTTCCTGGCCATGCAATACCCCGTGGAGGTGCCCGGGGTGTCGATGTCGAACTTCCTGCGTTCGGCCGCTACCGCGGTGCGCGGCGAGGCGCCCAAGCTGCGGCACTGGGTCAAAGAGGTCAAGGCCGCGATGCAGGATCTGGACATCGACCAGGCGTTCGGCGAACGCAGCGTCAACGAAGGCTTTTCCGGTGGTGAGAAGAAGCGCCACGAGATCCTGCAGCTGGGGCTGCTGAAGCCGAAGATCGCGATCCTCGACGAGACCGATTCCGGTCTGGACGTCGACGCGCTGCGGGTGGTCAGCGAAGGCGTCAACCGCTACGCCGAAGCCGAGCACGGCGGCATCCTGCTGATCACGCACTACACCCGGATTCTGCGCTACATCAGCCCGCAGTTCGTGCACGTCTTCGTCGGCGGCCGGATCATTGAATCGGGCGGTCCGGAATTGGCGGACGAGCTCGAAGAAAACGGGTACGTCCGCTTCACGCAGACGGCCGCCTCGGGAGCCTGAGATGACGGTCTCGGCCACTCGTCCCGCGGCGCTGGATCTCGCGGCGATCCGGGCCGACTTCCCGATCCTGGCTCGCGTGATGCGGGGCGGAAACCAGTTGGCGTACTTGGATTCCGGGGCGACGTCGCAACGTCCGCTGCAGGTTCTCGACGCCGAACGCGAATTTCTCACCACCTCCTATGGCTCGGTGCACCGCGGCGCGCACCAGTTGATGGAGGAGGCCACCGACGCTTACGAGCAGGGCCGAGCCGACATCGCCGCGTTCGTCGGTGCCGATGCCGATGAGCTGGTATTCACCAAGAACGCCACCGAATCGCTCAACCTGGTGTCGTATGTGCTGGGGGACAACCGCTTCGACCGTGCCGTCGGGCCCGGCGACGTCATCGTCACCACCGAGCTCGAGCACCACGCCAACCTCGTCCCATGGCAGGAACTGGCCCGGCGCACCGGCGCCACGCTGCGCTGGTACGGGGTGACCGACGACGGACGCATCGATCTGGATTCGCTGCAACTCGACGAGAACGTCAAAGTCGTTGCGTTCAGCCATCACTCGAACGTCACCGGTGCGGTGGGCCCGGTCGCCGAGATGGTCGAGCGGGCGAAGGCCGTCGGCGCCCTGACGGTGCTGGATGCTTGCCAGTCGGTGCCGCACCAGCCGATCGACCTGCACGCCCTCGATGTCGACTTCGCCGCATTCTCGGGACACAAGATGCTGGGGCCCAACGGAATCGGTGTGCTCTACGGCCGCAGCGAGCTACTCAACGCGCTGCCACCATTTCTCACCGGCGGCTCGATGATCGAGACGGTCACCATGGCGGCCACCACCTACGCCGCGCCGCCGCAACGGTTCGAGGCCGGCACCCCGATGACGTCGCAGGTCGTCGGGCTGGCCGCGGCGTCGCGCTATCTGCGCAGCATCGGGATGGCAACCGTCGAAGCTCACGAGCGCGAGCTGGTGGCCGCTGCGATCGACGGACTGTCCGGCATCGACGAGGTCCGGATCATCGGGCCGACCGTGCTGGAAAACCGTGGCTCACCGGTGTCTTTCGTGGTCGACGGCGTGCATGCCCACGATGTCGGTCAGGTTCTCGACGACGACGGGGTCGCGGTTCGGGTCGGGCATCACTGCGCGCTGCCATTGCACCGCCGGTTCGACGTCGCGGCCACCGCGCGCGCATCGTTCGCGATCTACAACACCCTCGACGAGGTCGACCGGCTGGTCGCCGGGGTGCGCCGCGCCATCGATTTCTTCGGCAGGGCGTGAGCCGTCATGCGCCTGGAGCAGATGTATCAGGAAGTGATCCTCGATCACTACAAACATCCGCAGCACCGCGGCCTGCGCCAGCCGTTCGCCGCGGAGGTTTATCACAAGAACCCGGTCTGCGGCGACGACGTCACGCTTAGGGTGAGGTTGTCTGACGACGGCGAGACCGTCGCCGACGTGTCCTACGACGGCCAGGGCTGCTCGATCAGCCAAGCCGCCACGTCGGTGCTGACCGAGCAGGTGATCGGGCAAAGCGTCGGGCAGGCGCTGAAGACGGTCACCGCGTTCACCGAGATGGTGTCGTCTCGCGGAAATATCGCCGGTGACGAGGATGTGCTGGGCGACGGTGTCGCGTTCGCGGGCGTCGCGAAGTATCCGGCCCGGGTGAAATGCGCGCTGTTGGGCTGGATGGCGTTTAAGGATGCGCTGGCGCAGGCGAGCGGCGACTTGGAGGAGGTCAAAGGATGAGCGAAATTGCGGCGCCGGACAACGAGCTGCTCGGCGACATCGAGGAGGCGATGCGCGATGTCGTCGACCCCGAACTCGGCATCAACGTCGTCGACCTGGGCCTGGTCTACGGCGTCAACCTCGAAGAAGCGGAGGAGGGCACGGTCGCGCTGATCGATATGACGCTGACATCGCCGGCCTGCCCGCTGACCGACGTCATCGAGGACCAGTCGCGCAACGCGCTGATCGGGGCAGGATTGGTCGATGAGCTGCGGATTAACTGGGTGTGGAATCCACCGTGGGGCCCGGACAAGATCACCGAGGACGGCCGCGACCAACTCCGTGCGCTGGGCTTCACGGTCTGAGCCGACACCTCTAAAAGTCGCGCGAGCCGGGATATGGCCTCAGAATCTAATCACCGGACAGAAAGGTGAATGCGCGATGAAAAGAAAACTGGTGATTGCCGCGGCCTGTTTGGCGACCGCGCTGATGACTGGCGGCATTGCCAAGGCCGACCCGGGGGCGCCTGCGCCCGATCCGAATGGGCCGAAGTGCGACATCTGGAACGGTGGCGACGACGGAACTAAATGGGAACGGGTGCCGTGCGGCTGGGCTTATGGGGAACAGAAGGGCTGGTATCAGCTCCCTCAATGATGACGAAAGCCGGGGGCGCGGTCCGCAGCCGGCCCCCGGCTGTCATCGTTTGGCCCGGCCAGTACCTAGATATTCACCCGCTGCAAGGTGTGAATTCGACCCGGCTTGGCTAGCATCGTGGATGTGACGGATGCCAAATCAGCTCACGGAATTACCCCACCGGGAACTAAAGTACCTCCGCACGTTGTCGTAATGTTCGGCGCCACGGGTGATTTGGCGCAGCGAAAGCTCCTGCCAGGTCTGCTCCACCTGTCTTGTTCGAAGCTTGCCCCCGAGATGCGGGTCATCGGAACGTCGCTCGACGAAATCGACAGCGACAACTTCCGCAAGCTGGCTCACAAGGCCTGCAAGGAGTTCGCGCACCACGCCGTCTCCGACGAACTCTTTGACCAGTTCATCGCCAATTTGACCTTTGTCTCACAACAGGCTGGTCCGGAAGCGCTAGCGAGCGCGGTAGCAGAGCAAGTCGAGGTGCTCGGCGGCGAAGCCCATCTGTTGCATTACCTGAGTGTCCCGCCGAAAGCGGTAATGCCGGTGATGGACATGCTGCACAAGGCGGATCTGGCAAAGCATTCTCGGGTCGTCATGGAAAAGCCCTTCGGTGTCGATCTGAAAAGCGCTCGGGCGCTCAATAAGGCGATCCACGAGCGGTTCGACGAAGAGCAGATTTTCCGCATCGACCACTTCCTGGGCAA
>NZ_DATNJW010000608.1:0-6290 GCF_035603715.1 Mycobacterium sp.
CTGCGCCTGCGGTCTCTCAGCACGTCGATTGCCGGATGGCACGGCGACGAACGTGCCGTCGGCTCGCCGCTGAACGACGCCGAGCTGATGGCGCTGCGCCGGACCCGGTTGTTCGGCGCCAGCGGCACGGTGCTGATGGCCATCGGCGCGCTGGGGGCCGGGGCACGGCCGGTGGTCCAGGATCCCACCTTCGGGGTTCGGCTACTCAACCTGCCGTCGCGGATTCAGACGGTGTCGCTGACCATGACCACCACGGGCGCGGTGATGATGGCCCTGGCCTGGCTGATGCTGGGCCGGTTCGCGCTGGGCAAGCGCCGAATGTCCCGCGGTGAGCTGGATCGCACACTGTGGTTGTGGGTGCTGCCGCTGCTGCCCGCGCCCCCGATGTACAGCAAGGACGTCTACTCCTACCTGGCACAAAGCCAGATCTCCCTGGAGGGGCTCGACCCCTACAAAGTGGGCCCCGCGTCCGGGCTGGGACTGGGCCACGTGTTCACGCTCTCGGTGCCCAGCCTGTGGCGGGAGACCCCGGCCCCGTACGGCCCGCTGTTTCTGTGGATCGGGCGCGGCATCTCCGCGTTGACCGGCGAGAACATCGTCGCGGCCGTGCTGTGTCACCGGCTCATAGTGCTGATCGGCGTCGGCCTGATTGTCTGGGCGACCCCGCGGCTGGCCCGGCGCTGCGGAGTCGCCGAGGTGAGCGCGCTGTGGCTGGGCGCCGCCAACCCGCTGCTGATCATGCATCTGGTCGCCGGCATCCACAACGAGGCGCCGATGCTCGGGCTGATGCTGACCGGCACCGAGTTCGCACTGCGCGGTATCGACTCCGCGCGCCCGCTGTGGCCGCGACCATGGCCGCGGGCCAGTGGACACCGAGCGGATTGGGCGCCGCTGGGCATGCTGCTGGCCGGGGCGATCTTGATCGTGCTGTCCTCGCAGATCAAGTTGCCCTCGCTGCTGGCGCTGGGCTTCGTCACGATGGCGTTAGCGCAGCGCTACGGCGGCACTCTCAAGTCGTTCCTGCTGGCCAGCAGCCTGATGGCGGGATTGTCGCTGGCCGTGATGGCCGCGGTCGGCTCGGCCAGCCGGCTCGGGTTCGGCTGGATCTACACGCTGGGCACCGCCAACGTGGTGCGCAGTTGGATGTCGCCGCCGACGCTGATCGCGCTGGGCACCGGGCAGGTGGGGATTCTGCTGGGCCTGGGTGATCACACCACCGCGGTACTGTCGCTGACCCGTGGCATCGGCGTGTTGATCATCGGGGTGATGGTCGCCTGGCTGCTGATCGCCGTGCTGCGTGGCCGTCTGCATCCGGTCGGTGGACTCGGCGTCGCGCTGGGCGGCACCGTGTTGCTGTTTCCGGTGGTGCAGCCCTGGTATCTGTTGTGGGCCATCATCCCGTTGGCGGCCTGGGCCACCCGGCCGGGCTTCCGGATGGCAGTGATCATCGTGACAATCGTCGTCGGCATCTTCGGCCCGACAGCCAACGGCGACCGGTTTGCGCTGTTCCAGATCGTGGACGCCACCGTAGCCAGCACAATCATCGTGCTGCTGCTCATCGCGGTGACCTACGACCGATTGCCGTGGCGGCCGCTGCCCGAGGAGGGACCCGGGCCCGAGGAGGCGGGCGATGATCCCGTCCCGACCGGCCAGACCCCGCAGCCCGCTCCGCTGCCCGGCGCTTACGCTCAATCGTCGTGAGCCCTGCTTCAGACATCCACGTGCGGTTGCGCGGGGTGTGCAAGCAGTACGGCTCGGGCGCGAACGCAACGACCGCCGTTTCTCACCTCGATCTCGACGTGCATGCCGCCGAGGTGCTGGCGCTGATCGGCCCGAACGGTGCCGGCAAGACGACGACCGTGGAAATGTGCGAGGGGTTCGTCCGCCCCGATGCCGGCATCATCGAAGTCCTCGGATTGGACCCGATCGCCGACAATGCCCGGTTGCGAGCACGGATCGGCGTGATGTTGCAGGGCGGCGGCGGCTATCCCGCGGCCCGGGCCGGCGAGATGCTCAACCTGGTGGCCTCGTACGCCGCCGACCCCCTGGATCCGGCGTGGCTGCTGAACACGTTGGGTCTGACCGACGCGGCCCGCACCACCTACCGACGGCTCTCCGGCGGGCAGCAGCAGCGGCTCGCGCTGGCCTGCGCGCTGGTTGGCCGGCCCGAATTGGTCTTCCTCGACGAGCCCACCGCCGGCATGGACGCCCAGGCCCGAATCCTGGTGTGGGAGTTGATCGATGCGCTGCGCCGCGACGGCGTGACAGTGGTGTTGACCACCCACCAGCTCAAGGAAGCCGAGGAGCTCGCCGACCGCCTGGTCATCATCGACCACGGTGTGACGGTGGCCGCCGGAACGCCGGCCGAGTTGACCCACAGCGGCGCCAAAGGCCAGCTGCGATTCAGCGCGCCGCCGCGACTCGACTTGACGCTGCTGGTGTCGGCGCTGCCCGAGGACTACCAGGTTTCCGAAGCGATGCCGGGCGAGTATCTGGTGGAAGGCCCGATCGACCCGCAGGTGCTGGCCACCGTGACGGCATGGTGCGCGCAGATCAACGTGCTGGCGACCGACCTGCGGGTGGAGCAGCGCAGCCTGGAAGACGTGTTCCTGGAGTTGACCGGCCGGGAGTTGCGCTCATGACCGAAAACCATTTCCCCGCAGGCACGTTCACGCCCGACCCGCGACCCGCCGCGGTACCCAAGATGCTGGCCGCGCAGTTCGGTCTCGAGCTGAAACTATTGCTGCGTAACGGCGAGCAACTGCTGCTCACCATGTTCATCCCGATCACGCTGCTCATCGGTTTGACGTTGCTGCCGCTCGGGTCGTTCGGCGACAACCGGGCCGCCACCTTCGTTCCGGCGATCATGGCGCTGGCGGTGATCTCGACCGCGTTCACCGGCCAGGCCATCGCGGTCGCCTTCGACCGGCGCTACGGCGCGCTGAAACGGCTGGGCGCAACAGCACTGCCGGTGTGGGGCATCATCGCGGGCAAATCGGCGGCGGTCGTCACCGTCGTGTTCCTGCAATCAATCATCCTGGGCGCCATCGGTTTTGCCCTCGGTTGGCGGCCGCCTCCGGCGGGTCTGGCGTTGGGCGCGGCGGTCATTGCGCTGGGGACCGCGGTTTTCGCGGCGCTGGGTTTGCTGCTTGGCGGCACCCTGCGCGCTGAGATCGTGCTGGCGGTGGCCAACCTGTTGTGGTTTGTCTTCGCCGGACTCGGTGCGCTGACGATCGAATCCGGGCTGGTCGGTTCGGCCGTCAGATGGGCGGCACGGCTCACCCCGGCGGGGGCACTGACCGAGGCGCTGTCCCGCGCGTTGAGCCTGTCGGTGGACTGGTTCGGTGTGCTGGTGCTTGTTGCGTGGGGCACGCTGGCCGGACTGGCCGCGTTGCGCTGGTTCCGCTTCACCTGACCCGCCGCGGCCGAGCGTGACGTTGGCTTCACGTTCGACGGCCAGCGTGAAGCTGGCCTCACGCTCGCGGCGACAGTCCACCCGACCCCGCCCTACTACGGGACGTAGTTTTCATTGCCCTACGATCGGGCGATGGCTGTCGGGCGAGCATTGCGGCGGTTGGTGGACCTGCTTCCCGAGCCCAGCATGCGGGCGCAGCGGATCGTCGCGGCGGCGGTGATCCTGACCCAGGGTGGCATTGCCGTCACCGGCGCGATCGTCCGCGTCACCGCCTCCGGACTGGGCTGCCCGACCTGGCCGCAATGCTTTCCGGGCAGCTTCACCCCGGTCGCGGTTTCCGAGGTGCCTCGCATCCACCAGGCCGTCGAATTCGGCAACCGGATGATCACCTTCGCCGTTGTGCTCACCGCGGCGCTGGCCGTGTTGGTGGTTTACCGGGCCCACCGCCGAGCCGAAGTGCTGCTCTACGCCTGGTTGATGCCGGCTTCGACGGTCGTGCAGGCAGTGATCGGCGGGGTCACCGTCCGCACCGGGCTGTTGTGGTGGACGGTGGCCATTCACCTGCTCACCTCGATGACGATGGTGTGGCTCTCGGTGCTGCTGTTCGTCAAGGTCGGCGAGCCTGACGACGGGGTGATCAGTTACCAAGTGGTCAAGCCGCTACGCGCACTCACTCTGCTCAGCGCACTCACGCTGGCCGCCGTGCTGGTGGCCGGCACGCTGGTCACGGCCGCGGGACCGCACGCCGGGGATACCAGCCCGCGTCGGACCGTGCCGCGGCTGCGGATCGAGATCACCACGTTGGTGCACGCGCACTCGTCGCTGCTGATCGCGTATCTCGCCCTGCTGGTCGGGCTGGGCTTCGGGCTGCTCGCGGTGCATGCGCCGCGGCCGGTCCTGTTGCGGCTGGGCGTCCTGCTGATGGCGGTCGTAGGTCAGGCAGCGGTCGGGACCGTGCAGTTCTTCACCGGCGTTCCGGCGGCGCTGGTCGCCGTCCACGTCGCGGGGGCGGCGATATGCACGGCGGCGACCGCGGCCTTATGGGCCTCGATGCGAGAGCGGGCCGAGCCCCAACCGGTCCAGGGCTGACTCGACGCACAAGGCGAACTGACGCTGCGCGTCGTCGCGGGCGTCGTCGTCGAGTAGTCGCCAACCCAAGGACGGGGCAACCAGATTCAGCTCTGCCAGCTCGGCATCACCGGATTCTTCGATGACCTCCGCGCGGGCATACAGCAGTTCCTCGAGATCGACACCGAGGTGGTCGACGGTTGCCTGCAGGGCAGCCTGTCCGAGGTCCCACAATTCGAAATCGGCTTCGATCGGCAAATTCTCGACGAATGCGTGGGACTGGATGCCGCCGATGAAAACCAGCGCGGTGCGAACCGCGGAGTCTGACGGGCGGCGGCCCCGCAGCACGGGCACTCCGGCGCGGCCAAGGTCACGCAGGTGGCGCCGACCGGTGTTCCAAGCGACGACGTCAGGAGCGTTCAGCAGATTACGCACCCGCTTCGTCCACGCCAAAAACTCGGCGTGATCGCTGCCGTCCCGCAGGATCACCAGATCGGCGTCGAGTGTGCGTGGGTCGTCCCAGGGCAACCAGTGCGCATGCAGACCGCGCGTGCGCAGTGCAGCCACCAGGCCGGCATCGTCGCCGTCCGCCGAACCGGCCAGCACAATCCGGGGATGGCGAATGTCGGGCCGGGCCAACTTCATGCGGACTCCATGCATGCGGATGATAGTCACCATGCAGGCAATCGAAGTCGCAGAAATCGGCGGTCCGGAAGTTCTGAGCTATGTCGAGCGGCCGCAACCGTCGCCGGGGCCGGGTGAGGTCCTGATCAAGGCCGAAGCGATCGGCGTGAATTTCATCGAAACCTATTTCCGTTCCGGGACTTACCCTCGCGATCTGCCGTTCGTGCTGGGCACCGAAGTGGCCGGAACCGTGGCCGCCGTCGGCGACGGCGTGACACGGCTGAGTGACGGCGACCGGGTGGTGACCGCGGCAGCGTCCGGTTCGTACGCCGAATTCAGCACCGCGCCAGCGCAATTGGTCGCACACGTGCCTTCAGAAGTCGGACTGGACGTGGCCGCCTCAGCTCTGCTGAAGGGCATGACGGCGCATTATCTGATCACCTCGGTGTATCCCGTGCAGTCCGGCGACGCGGTGCTGGTCCATGCTGGAGCCGGCGGGGTGGGGCTGATCTTGACGCAGTGGGCGACGAACCTGGGCGTCCGGGTGATCACGACGGTGTCGACGCCGGCGAAGGCCGAGCTGTCGCGGCAGGCCGGTGCCACCGACGTGCTGGACTACCCCGGCGACGATGCGGCCGAATTCGGCAAACGGATCCGCGAACTGACCGGCGGGGTCGGCGTGGCAGCGGTGTTCGACGGCGTCGGGGCAAGCACGTTCGACGCCAGCCTGGCCAGCCTCGCGGTGCGGGGAACCCTGGCACTGTTCGGCGCATCCAGCGGACCGGTGCCACCCGTCGACCCTCAGCGGCTCAACGCGGCCGGATCGGTCTACCTGACCCGGCCGACGTTGGTTCACTTCACCCGCACCGGCGAGGAATTCGCTTGGCGCTCAGGCGAACTGTTCGCCGCGATCGCCGACGGATCGCTGAGCGTCACGGTGAGCCGAAGCTACCCGCTAGCCGAGGCCGCTCAGGCGCACCGCGACCTGGAGGGCCGTCAAACGGTCGGCTCGATCGTGCTTACGCCGTAGCGACTGCGGTCTCTAGCCGCCCCACTTGGCGCCTTCGGCCTGGTCGCGGGCCAGCATCGAGGTGGTGTTGTTCTCATGGGTGCCCGCCATCGCGCGGTAGGACAACACCAACTGCTCCATCGCCTGATTCCACTGCGCCTGCCAGGCCTGGTA
>NZ_DATNJW010000609.1:0-2596 GCF_035603715.1 Mycobacterium sp.
ACGACCGCAGTCCGAGTACGGCCATTACCACCGCCGCGCTCACGCACAGCACTCCCGCGATCAGCATGGGGGCCACAATACGAGGCCGCTCCGGCCCCGGCGCGACGCCCTAGTGCGACAGTGCCTGAGGCGGAGCGACCAGCGCAGGTGGAGCCGCGGGCGCCGCAGGCGGCGCGGGCGCGGCCGGTGGCGGGGCGGCGGGTGCGCTGGATCCGGGCGCGCCGGCCCGGAACCCGTTGATGATGCCGTCGGTGGCCGGGGCCTCGGCGACGGTCCCGCCGGCTTCGGTGGTCACCGCCAGCGACACCAGGTACTTGTCGGGCCCGGAGCTGACGATGACGTTGCGATGCGAGGTGTTGAGCGTCATCTCGTTCTGCCGGTAGGTGCCCTCGATGATCGACGACGGCGAGCCGTTGAAGTCGGCCAGCGAGGCATTGGTGGTGCGCCAGGCGGGCAGTTGCTGGCTGTCGAGGTAGCCGTGCGTGATGGCTTCTTTCGGGTCGAAGTCGCCGACCAGCCGGTAGACCACGAGCTGGGCGTTCGGGGTGTACAGGCTGCTGCTGCGCCGATTGGCGGTCACGACGAACGCGTCGGGGACGTTGGGGTCGGGCACCTGCGTCCAGCCTTGCGGCATCGGCAGGGTGAGGTCGAGGGCCTTGAAATCTTTCGCCTGTTGCGGCTCCAGCTTGACGTTCTTGCTCGCGAAGAACTCCCGAAGCGTGCCGGAGGCGGCCGGGGTGAGTTCCGGCGGTGCGGCGACCGGCGGTGCGGCGACCGGCGGGGCCGGCGGCAGTCCCTGCGCCGCCGGGGCCAGCGCGGGAGAGATCGGCACGGGCGCCGTTGCGGCCGTCCCCGGCATCGGGTTGCCGACGGCGCCGGGGACGACGGCGACGGCTTGCGGCATCGGGGCGGCAGGAACGGGGTTGGGCCGGGGCGGGAAAACTGGGTCGGCAGACGCGGTGGGGCTGGCAAGGCCCAAGACACCGGCAGCGCCGACGGCCAGACCCGCGACCGTTACTCGCCAGCTACGGGCAGTCTGCTTCATGACGGTCGGTCCTTCCCTGATAGTCCGGCGGGTCTTCATGGGGTTGTCGAAGTCGCAGAAAGCGACTGTAACCAGCGGGAAGCGGCGTCTTCCAGCGCTGGAACCGACCTGCAACACACCTGGGACAAACCCCTGACCGGTCTGCAATCCAACCGAGACCGTCGATGGTCGGCGGGTCGCTCGACGTCGCCCTTATAACCTGTTGGGCGTGACCGACTCCCCAACCGCCCCTGCCGAGCAGGCCGATGCCGACGCGCCGCGGTTTCGCTATACCGCGGACCTGGCCGGCCGCATCGAACGCACTTGGCAGGACAACTGGACCCGGCTGGGGACTTTCAACGTGCCCAACCCGGTCGGTTCGCTGGCTCCGACGGACGGCACACCGGTGCCCGACGACAAGATGTTTGTGCAGGACATGTTCCCGTATCCCTCGGGCGAGGGCCTGCACGTCGGCCATCCACTCGGCTACATTGCCACCGATGTCTACGCCCGCTACTTCCGGATGCTGGGTCGCAATGTGTTGCACGCGTTAGGTTTCGACGCGTTCGGTTTGCCCGCCGAGCAGTACGCGGTGCAGACCGGCACGCACCCGCGCACACGCACCGAGGCCAACATCGTCAACTTCCGGCGTCAGCTGGGCCGGCTGGGCTTCGGCCACGACAATCGCCGCAGCTTTTCCACGACCGACGTCGAGTTCTACAAGTGGACGCAGTGGATCTTCCTGCAGATCTACAACGCGTGGTTCGACGCCGCCGCTGACAAGGCCCGTCCGATCGCCGATCTGATCGCCGAATTCGATTCCGGTGCACGCCAATTAGGAGACGGCCGGAATTGGGCGGCGTTGTCGGTGGGCGAGCGCGCCGACGTGATCGACGCGCACCGCCTGGTCTATCGCTCCGACTCGATGGTCAACTGGTGTCCGGGCCTGGGCACCGTGCTGGCCAACGAAGAGGTCACCGCCGACGGCCGCAGCGACCGGGGGAACTTCCCCGTCTTCCGCAAGCGGTTGCGGCAGTGGATGATGCGGATCACCGCCTACTCCGACCGGCTGCTCGACGACCTAGATGTGCTGGACTGGCCGGACAAGGTCAAGACCATGCAGCGCAACTGGATCGGCCGATCCACCGGCGCGGCAGCGCTGTTCGCGGCGCCGACCACCGACGGCGAAACGGTGGACCTGGAGGTGTTCACCACCCGGCCGGACACCCTTTTCGGCGCAACCTATCTGGTGCTGGCACCCGAGCATGAACAGGTCGATCGTCTGGTAGCGCCGCAATGGCCGGCGGGGGTGGATCCGCACTGGACATACGATGCGGACAGCCCCGCACAGGCTGTCGCCGCCTACCGGCAGGCCATCGCCGCGAAGTCCGACCTGGAACGTCAGGAGAACAAGGCCAAGACCGGTGTGTTCCTGGGCACTTATGCGACCAACCCGGCCAACGGCGAGCAGGTGCCGGTCTTCATCGCCGACTACGTGCTGGCCGGATACGGCACCGGAGCGATCATGGCCGTGCCCGGCCACGACCAGCGCGACTGGGAGTTCGCCCACGA
>NZ_DATNJW010000610.1:0-3303 GCF_035603715.1 Mycobacterium sp.
CGATCGCCGAGCTCTTTGAATCGCTTGACTGCCTTGTAGAGTCGCTCGGGCTCCATGCCCATAGCGGTGATCTCGTTGCGGATCCTGTTGATCAACGGTGCAGCCATGACCGCGCCGATGATGAGTCCAGGGGTGGCGTTGTGGCCGACGAAGTCGATTAGCAGCCGCCGGATCTTCGCGTGCCCGATCATGTCGAGCACCTCGAAATCGACGACGAGGTGCCGGGATTCGTCGTTGTTGATCTTCTCGAAGACCTGATGGCACACCGGGTCGTGCACCTCGTCGAGAAGGAACTTCAACAGGGCGCCGTCCAGCGCGACTTCGAGCATGGGGATGACGGTGCCGAGCAGAGACAGCGGCATGTCGTCGGCCCACCGGTCCAGCCAGTCAATGGCCAGCCGGATGTTCACGTTCGGCTCGGGAACCTCGCCGTCCTCGAGCATGCCCCAACGTTTCATCAACGCCAGTTCGGCGTTCGCGTGGCGCTGCTCCTCGGCGTGGAAGTAGCGGTAGATCTCACCGATGGTTGGTGTGGGGGCCTTCTTCGCCAGCGCCGCGAACCCGCGGGCGCCGATGTTCTCGATCCAGCACAGGTCGGCCATGAACGCCTTGAGCTGTGGGCGCTGCTCATCGGTGATCATCTCGGCGCCCGGTGCGTCCCAGTCGATGTCGGCCAGCGCCCATTGGCGGTCTTTGATCTTGGCCAGCATTGCTTCCATGTCGATAGCCATCGGATCCTCCTTAGGATGGGATTCTTCAGAGCGGGGCGGCCCTGGACACCAGGCCGATGGCGCGGGTGTAGGTACCGGGTATCAAGCGTTTGATATTCCAGCCGATCTTGGCTTCGAGTTGCGGCATGCAGTACAGGTCGCCGCGATCGTGGGCGTCCAGGCAGGTCTGCGCCACTTTGTCCGCTGAGACGCCAGTCCAGCGCATGATTCTGTGCGCGAACTGATTCGTCTCGGAGGAGATGCGGCCTGACTCGAGGATGTTGGTCTTGACGAAGGTCGGGCACAGGGCGGTGACTTTGACTCCGCTGCCAGACAATTCGGCGGCCAGGGTTTCCGAGAGCGACAGCGTACCGGCCTTGCTGACGTTGTAGGCCGCCATGCTGGGCGCGGCGCCGAATGCCGCGGCGGAGGCGACGTTGATGATCCCGCGCGGTGCATTCGAAGGGTCGGCTGTCCGCAGGATCGGCGCGAAGACATGGCAGCCATGAATGGGTCCCCACAGGTTGATGCCCAGCACCCACTGCCAGTCCTCGATGGGGAGTTCGCCGATCGGGGCTCCGCCGGAGCCGACGCCGGCGTTGTTGATCACCAGCGTGGGCGCGGCGCCGAACCAGGATTGCGACTGCGTGGCCAGATCGACAACCTCGTCGAGTTGGGTTACGTCGCAGGTGATTGCGACCGCCTCGCCGCCGATGTCGGCGATCGCGCTCACGGTTCTCTTGGCGGCGACTTCATCGATATCGCTGCAGACAACTCGACTGCCACGGCGGGCCAGTTCGATCGCGAACGCTGCGCCGATGCCGCTGCCGGCACCGGTCACCACCGCTCGTGCGTGGTGGCTCACCTTGGGCGATTTTCCAAACGGCCCGATCATTCTCAGCCCGCCTTCCCTGATATGGCCTCAATACCGTTGTCTCGCATCGAGGTGTCGATGAAACGTGCGACGTGCTTCATGGCCTTGACGGCTTCTGGCGACAGCCTGGGCAGCGCCTGGAACACGTGGACCTGGTCCGGCCAAACCTGCAAAGTGCAACGGCCGCCGCCGGCGCGGATGTCGGCGGCCAGATGCCGGGCATCGGCCAGCAGCATTTCGGCGCCGCCGGCCTGGATCAGTGTCGGGGGTAACGGCGGTCCGCCGGCGACATCGAGCTTCAGCCGCCGGTGCGCGGGATCGACACCAGTGCTGTACAGCGCGACCAGGCGCGCCGCATCGTCGGCGCGGATCGCCGGGTCGCGTCGCAAATCCTCACGCGCACGGGCAAGCTCGAGGGTCAGGTCGATCAGCGGCGAGAACAACGCGAGCGCCGCAGGGCCGTTGGCTGCCACGTCGGGCTGCAGCAGCAGATCCACCGAGAGATGGCCGCCTGCCGAATCGCCGGCGATCACCACGCGGTTCGGCGGCACCTGGCTGGTGAGCCAGTCCCAGCCGGCACGCACGTCATCGGCCGCGGTCGGGAAGCGGTGTCGCGGGGCCAAGCGGTAGTCGACGGCGAACACCGGCAGACCAGTCAGCCGCGACAACCACGACGTCAGTCGGCGGTGGGTGCGCGGCGAGCACAACGCAAAGCCGCTGCCGTGGACGAAGTAGATGGCGCCGGCTACGGCAGGTACACCGGGCGCACGCACCCACTCACCGACCACGCGACGTCCGTCGTGGTGTACGTCAACCGGCTCGATCCGGGCCCCGACCAGCGATGGTCCGAAGGTATCCATGATGCCGGACACGATCCGTCGTGACGCCCACAATCCCCAGGGTTGCTCGGGCGGTAGAACCGCGCTGACCTGTCGCAATGTCGCCATGCTCAGCAGGGCTGCGGAACGGGATCGCAGCGATCCACGGGTCGGCACTGACTCCGTCATGCGAATGAGTCAACACAAAATGGTGACATTCGTCAATGGCAACGTTCAGTGTGTCGCGCGGTCAGCAAAACGCTATCGCGGACTATTCAGCCGAGCCGCGCAGCATCTGAGAGCATGGGACGTGCTGTCAACCGCAGCCGGGGGTGCGCACGTGAACGTTGTTGGGCGGTGGTGGCGCCAAGGCGACCACTTCGACTGGCTAACTCTGTACTTGAACACCCAGGGCATCCGGCCGGTATGGCGGGCAATGATCGCAGCAGTCATCGCGTCGATCGCTGTGGTTCCGGCTGTGGTGTTAGTCGGGCCGACCCTGCCGCATTACCCAGCCGCCGCGTTCGTGGCGCCGCTTGCCAGCGCCTTCGGCGTGACGGTGGCGCTGTTGTGGTTGATCCGCTGGCCCACCCGCGGGCAATCCGTCCTCTACGCCCTCATCGGCAGCGGCTTCATCGCGGCAGCCTGCCTCGTGCAAGGCGACCCGCTTGCCGGGTTGCTGGGTTCCTGCGCGTTTGCGGTGCTCGGTGGCTACATCGCGTTCTTCCACACCGCGCAGTACATGATGGCCAACTTCGCGATCGCCATGGCTACTGCCCTGGTGCTCGTGGACCGCCTGATCCGCTACTACGACATTGTGGTGGCGGGCTGCGCGTTCGTGCTCGTCCTGGTGCTCAATGTGGCGTTTCCGTTTGCGGTGCAATGGCTGGTTCATGCGCTT
>NZ_DATNJW010000611.1:0-7185 GCF_035603715.1 Mycobacterium sp.
ACCAGTGGACGTCGACGTGCACCTTCGGCGACGCCGCCGACACCCCGTTCGTGATGTACAACGACCTCGAACGGATGGGCCGCCACCTGATCGAGGACCACGGGCCCGAGGTCGCGACGGGCCTGGGCGGACTGTTCGCCCACATCGGCCGGTTCGCGCCGTATTTCGTCGACTCGGCGTTCGGTCCCCCGCTGGACATCATCGAGGTGATCGCCGAACAGCCCACACCTGAGGACCGTCACGATTTCGCGCAGATGTGGTACGGCAGCACGATGGACACGGTCCGCCGCTTCCTCGCGCCAGACCAGGGCCGCTGCATCCAGGGTTCGCTGGCCGCAATGTCCATCGACGCTTTTGACGGCGGTCCCTGGACGCCGGGTTCGAACGCATCGACGCTGTACCACTACCTGATCGGCGGCGGCAACGTCGAATACATCATGCCCCGCGGCGGCATCGGCTCGCTGAGCACGGCGCTGTGCCGACGCGCTGAATCGCTGGGCGCCGAGGTGCAGATGAAGCAGCACGTCAAGCAGATCGTCGTCACCGACGGTCGTGCCACTGGAGTCCAATTACGCGACGGCACAACCATTTCGGCCGACGCCGTGCTCTCCTCGCTCGACCCGTACACCACATTCGTGAATCTGGTCGGCGAGGGTAACTTTCCGCCCGACTACATCCGCAAGATCAAGGAAATCAACTTCAACCTCGGATACATCCAGGCCCACCTGACCATTGACCAAGCGCCCCAATGGATCGAGCGGCTGCAGCCGTACATGCACGACAACGGACAGTGGTGTCCGACCGTCGCCTACGCGCCGTCGGCGGAATACATCAGCGACGCCTGGGAGCAATACCGCAAGGGACAGCTGCCCGACGCACCGCCCACCTACCTGTACATCCCCAGCATGGTCGACTCATCGCTGGCGCCCGAGGGCAAGCACAGCGCGACCATCTTCACCCCGTACTTCCCCACCGGGCTGGACGCCGACGAAAACCGAAGCTGGAAAGAGCAATACGCCGACACCTGCGTACAGATCTTCGACAGGTACGCGCCCGGCTTCGCCGACTCGGTCACCAATCGCGTCGTCTTCTCCAACCGCTACTTCGGCAGCACCTTCAGCGCACACGCCGGCGATTACTCGCATGGCCTGCTACAGCCCAACCAGTTGTGGACCGGCCGCGTAGTCGAAGGGGCCGACAAGTTCGCCACACCGGTCGACGGGCTCTACCTGTGTGGCCAATGCACGCACCCCGGCCCCGGGGTAACCGGCATCCCCGGATGGAACGGAGCCGAGGCGGCCCTCGAACATCTCAACGCGCGGGTGTCATGAATCTGCAGATCGATTAACGGATCACCCATCGTCTCGTCGGCGGACCAGGGCTACGTATCCGATCAGGCAAATGACCGCCCAACCGAGCGTGAGCCAGCCCATCGTTCCGCCAAGATTCGCAACCAGCACACCGATTCTCGACTGCGGGTATCCCTCTTCGATTGCTTGGGATGCGAATTGCCTGAGCGCGGCCCACACGATCAGGAGGGTGACCATCACGGCAACGCTCATGATCGTAGTCACCCGCGCGACGATCAGTTGCAACTCGGCTTTCGTCAACGGCCCGCCCACGAGACGGTGACGTTACCGGACAAAACGTCGCACCACGTCGGTTCGGCATGTACCATTTGGTACATGTTGACCGAAGACAGCATCGAGATCGACGCCCCGCCGCAGTTGGTATGGAAGGTTTTCAGCGACGTCGAGCACTGGCCGGAGTGGACCGACTCGGTCACCTCACTGGTCGGGCGCGACGGGTCCAATTTGGCTGTCGGCAAACGGTTCTCGATCAAACAGCCCGGCATGTCCAAGTTGAACTGGCAGGTGACCGAGATCGACCCGGGCCTGTCCTGGACCTGGGTGCAACGCTCCCCTGGTGTGAACGTGAGCGCTCGTCACCACGTCATCGCCCAGCCCGGTGGCCGCACCTTGGTACGCCAGCAACTCGAGCAGCGTGGTGTGCTCGGCGCGCTGGTCGGAAGGATGATGATCAAGAAGACCAAGCGTTTCCTCGAACTCGAAGCCCAAGGACTCAAGGCCCGGTCTGAGCAACTGCACCGTGCCAATGGTTCGCAGTCCTGACCGAAGTCCGCGCCGACAACTGCTGGACAAACTCGTCGAGGAATTCGCCAGAGGCGGCATCGGTGACCGGTCGCTGCGCGACGTGGCCGCCGCCGTCGGCACCAGCCACCGAATGCTGTTGCACCACTTCGGTTCTCGAGAAGAGCTGCTGATCGCCATCGTCGAGGAAACCGAGCTTCGTCAGATGGCTCTGGTGCCCGACATACCGATGGATCCGGCCGAAGGCTTCGCCGCGATGTGGGCCGACCTGCGCCGCCCCGAACTGCGCCACTTGGAACGCCTTTTCTTCGAGTGCTATTCGCGCGCAGCGCAGGGCGAAGAGCCCTTCACGCGCATCGTTCCCGGCGCCGTCGACGGCTGGCTGCGTGAGGTCGAGGCGGCAACGGCCGGCGTCCCCTACAACGGTGCGATGGCACGCCTGGGGCTGGCCGTCACTCGTGGGCTTCTGCTGGACCTTGTTGCCACCGAGGACGAGGCCGGCGTCGATGCGGCCGCGGAAGCGTTCGTTGAGCTTCTCAGACGCTGACTGGCCGGCCCTTCGCCGACGAGCCGGTGCCGACTCCGAAGAACTTGTATTCGGCGAGTTTGAGCGAGCGGGTTTCCCGCCAGTACTGCCAGGTCATGCCGCTCCACAGGGTCCGGTTGACGCCGTGATCGTCCAGATACCAGCTGCTGCAGCCGCCGGTGTTCCAGACCGAGCCGGCCAGCTTGCTCTGCAGTTCGGTGTTGGTGCGGTCCTGCGCGGTGCGGCTGGGCGCCAGCGCCTGCGCGCCGGCCTTGTCGACGGCGCCGATCGCCTCGGCGACGTAGTGGATCTGCGACTCGATCATGAAGACCACGGAGGTGTGGCCCAGCCCTGTGTTTGGTCCGAGCAGGAAGAACAGATTCGGCATGTCGGCCACGGCGATGCCGCGGTGCGCCACGACTCCCTCCCGGTTCCAGCGATCCACCAGGTCCTCGCCGCGCGGGCCCTTCACATCGACGTAGGTGTAGGAGTCGGTGGTGTGGAAACCGGTGGCGTACACGATGACGTCGACGGGGTGCTCCACGCCGTCGTCGGTGACGATGCCGTCGGCGGTGATGCGGGTGATCCGGTCGGTGATCAACGTGGTCTTCGGGTTGTCGACCGCCTGGTAGTAGTTGGCCGCGTACAGGATTCGCTTGCAGCCGGCCCGGTACTTCGGGGTGAGCCGGCGACGCAGTTCTTTGTCCTTCACGTTGCGGCGAATGTTCAACCTGCCAACCAGTTCCACGGCTCGCAGCAGGCTCGGGCGTTGTGTCATGGCGAACCCAAGGCCTTCGAGCCCCCAGTAGATGCCGGACCGCACAGCGAGTCTCAGGCCCGGCACCGTCGCGAAGGCCTTGCGCACCGCGTCGGGCAGCAGACTGTTCGGCCGCGGTACCACCCACGGTGGGGTGCGCTGATAGAGCTGCACCTCGGCGACGCCGGCGTCTCGGCGCACCAACTCGGGAAGGATCTGAATCGCGCTGGCGCCGGTACCGATGATCGCGACCCGCTTGCCGGTCATGTCGACGCTGTGCTCCCACTGCGCGGAATGGAAAGCGGGGCCGTGGAATTCGTCCATACCCTCGATGTCGGGCATCCGCGGGATGTGCAGCGCGCCGGCGCCGGAGATCAGAAACTGAGCGACGTACTCGTCTCCCGATTCGGTGAATACGTGCCAGCGGTATTCGCTGTCATCCCAGTGCGCGCGGCTCACCTTCTGACCGAATCGGATGTAACGGCGTAGCCCGTACTTTTCGGTGACGTCCTTGAGGTAGTCCAGGATCTCTGGTTGCGGGGAGAACAGCTTGCTCCAGGTGGCCTTCGGCTCGAATGAGAACGAATACAGGTGCGACGGTACGTCGCACGCGCAACCGGGGTAGCTGTTGTCCCGCCAGGTGCCGCCGACGTCGTCGGCTTTCTCCACGATGACGAAGTCCACGCCCTGGCGCTGCAGCGCGATCGCCATGCCGAGTCCGGCGAAACCCGTGCCGATGATCACCGCGCGGGTGCGTACGGGCGCGGCAGACGCATCGGGTTGGGTGGTCGACTCGGCAATGCTCATTGCGCCGCTCCTCCTCTTCGCTGCACTCGGCATCGTCGCCGACGCAGCTCCCAAATATCCAGTACCGAGGGTATCAACGCCGCCCGATGCTAGCTGGCGGCGGAACTGTGCGGCATCGCGTCATGAATCGGCTTGTCGGGGTCCAGCTTGATGCCGAGCATCTCGGCGGTGCCGCAGATGACGCCCAGCGTGATTGTGGTCAGATGCTCGACGAACAGTTCGCGGGGCATTCGCCGCGGGCTGCCGGCATCCGAACCGAGCCACCAGTCGGTGGCGGCCGCCGCGCACCCGTAGGCGGCGAACGCCGCGAGTTCGAACGCGGCGGGATCGAGCTCCATCTCGCGCAGCTCGTTGTTGAACATTTCCGCCATCGCCAAGGTGATCTCGCGGCCTTCGTTCACTGTGCGCATCGTCGACTCTGATTGCTCGGGGAAGCGGCCCTGGATGAAGAAGCGCAGCACGTTGGGATGTTCGTCGACCAGGCTGACGTGTTCTTCGGCGCTGCGATGGATGATCTCGCGGACCGAGTCGGTGGCGAAGTCGATCGACGGGAAGACCGCCGCCCACAGCATGTCGCGCAGACGTTCCCCGATCGCCTGAAACAGGTCGGACTTGTCGGTGAAATGACGGTAGATCTTGGGTTTTGCGGTGCCGGCCTCTTCGGCGATCTCGCGGACGCTGAGGTCGGGTCCGAGCCGGTCGATGGCGCGAAACGCCGCCTCGACGATCTCAGCGCGCACCTTCTTCCGGTGCTCGCGCCAGCGTTCGCTGCGCGCGTCGACCTTCACACCGGGTTTGGGCCCGGTGTGGGGCAGCGGGGGTCTGGGAATTCGGACCACGTCAAGCACCATACCTCGGTGCATCCGCTGACCTGGGCAGACCGCCTATCGGAGCGCCGGGCGTCACAGCACCCGCCCAGCACCCGACGCGCCGGACACCGCTGACCCCGACCTCAGTGCCCCGCGCGCAGCACCTCGCTGGGAGAGCGGCCGAACTCCCGCCGGTAGTCCGCGGCAAACCGGCCGAGATTACCGAACCCCCACCGGTATGCGATGTCCGCGACGGTTGCCCCTCCTTCGAGGGACGCCTGGCGCAGGTCGGCGTGAGCCCGCGCAAGACGGATCGACTTCAGGTATGACATCGGGGTCGTGTCCAGGTATCTGCGAAACGCATCCTGGAGGGCACGGGCGCTTAGCCGTGCTGCGGCCGCGACATCGCTGATCCGGACATCCTCGGCTGCGGCACCCTCGAGATACGCCATCGCACGACGCACGGCCGGCGGTCGGACGTCACCGCTCGAGCAGGTGTCGGCGGCTCGGAGACCAGGCCCGTAGGCCTCGATCATGCTTGCTACCAACATCCGGATCATCTGACTGCGCAGCAACGCGCCGGACGTTAGGAGCCCACCTGGTCCGGCATTTCGGAGCAGGAAATGCGTCACCTTTTGAACGGCCATCGTTCCCGGCTTTGACGGATGCCAGCTCAAGGGGAATCGGATCGGATTTGACTCCCCCGCCCCGGTGAGCTCAGCGATCGCCGTCTCGAATTCCCTACGAGGAAGTCTCACGTTGAACAGTCTGCAGTTCTCTTCCCAGCGCAGCTGATACACCGTGTGCGCATCCAGGACCACGTGTTCCCCGGGCGATACGAGCCGTTCCCCACTCTCGGCGCGGACCCCGAACCGCCCGCTAATCTGTTGGGACACAAGAACAAAGTCCTCGAACGTCACAGGATCCACCCACGCGGTACCGGACCCGAACGACATGACGTTAACGCTGAGCCCCGCGGTGCCCCCCTCCGCGTGCCGCGCACGAAAAGCCGACAAGCCCCCGCCGACAGTGAGGCGGTGGGGAACGTATGCAGACGTGAGCTGAGTTCGCGCCTCCTCGGGATCAGCGGTGTCCGTCCGGAGACGAAGACCGTCGATCACCGTGTTCTCCCGTTGATGTCTGTTCGATGTCACTAACGCGGACCGCGTCCAGCCTCTTCGAGTATATATAGAATCCCTATGCTTAGCAGCGCGACTGTCCTGCTCAGACGGCCGGCACCACGTTGTGGTTGAGGCGGAACATGTTGGTCGGGTCGTACGTCTTCTTGACATCCGCCAAGCGCTCGTAGCGCTCGGGGCCGTAGATCGCCACGGCGTCGGTCGCTTCTTCCGGGGCGAGGTTGTTCACCAGCCGCCTGTCACCCTGCCATGGCGCCATGCCGTCGAGCAGCGCGGCGACCGACTCCTTGAGCCGCTGTTCCTCTGACAGCGGACCGACCTCGACGCCCAGCAGGACATACGGCAGGCCTCTGGTCGCTACCGCGTTGGGCACCGCAGGCTCTCGGTCCCAGGCTCCGCCAAGGGCACGTAATTCGGTGACCCACATGGTGGCTTGGGATTCCGGGCCGACGAGTTCGACCAACTTGTCCTGCGCCTCCGCGGGGAAGCCCCGCAGCATGATGCTGCGTTCGTAGTAGGGCAACGGTTCGGTCGGCTCGTCGTGGATCGACGCGGCCGCGGTGTATGGCATGTCCGCGACGGTGTCCAGAACCGCCGGCGCCGCTGCCCGTAGCGGCGCGATCATCCGTTTGCCGTCCTCCGCCGTGCCGGTGTAGGCGATCCGCAGCGCCACCGAGAACACGCCACGCAGTGGTTCGGGGATCTCGGGCCGCGATGGCGGTCGCAGTGCTGCGAAGGAGGAGATCATCGTTTCCGGCGTATTCGGGTGCCAGGCAGTCCAGGCGCGCAGCACGTCGCTCATCCGCTCACCGGGGAAGTAGATGCTGCCGCCATAGAGGCGAGAAACTGGGAACAAAGCGAATTCCAGCGCCGTGACCGCCCCGAAGTTGCCCTTGCCGCCGCGCAACGCCCAGAACAGTTCGGGGTCGGATTCCGCGTCGACATGCCGCAATTCGCCGTCCGCTGTCACCACGTCGAGCGAGCGCACGTGATCGGCGGCGTAACCGTGGGAGCGGCCAAGGGTCGGGCTGAGACC
>NZ_DATNJW010000612.1:0-21878 GCF_035603715.1 Mycobacterium sp.
CTTGCTGTTGCTGCACGACGGCATGAACACCGACGCCGTCCGGGACGTTGCCGACTCGCTGTGGTATCCGTTGTGGGACGCCAACATTCGCCTCGATCACAGTGTTCGGACCGTCGCTCAAACACTAAAGGTCGCCGGCGCGGACGTGTCCGCCTGCCTGGCGATGCTGGATACCCGGCACATCGCCGGTGACGAAGAGCTGTCCGGTCGCCTCATCGAAGGAATCCGCCGCCAGTGGCGGGCCGGAATCCAGTCCATCTTCGGCGAAGTCGTGGACGAGACCCACTCCCGGTGGCGTCGCTGCGGTGAGATCGCGCACCGCGCCGAACCCGATATCAAAGCGGGCCGCGGCGGCCTTCGGGATATTCAACTGCTCGACGCGCTGGCCATCGCCCACCTCACCGACCGCTTGGCCGTAGGAGAAACGGACGACCCGCTGGGTTCGCTGACCGGCGCCCACCTGACCCTGCTCAATGTCCGCACCGAACTCCATCGGGTTTCGGGTCGCGGGCACGACCAGGTGCTGGCGCAGTTTGCCGACGAGATCAGCGCAGCGCTGCACATCGGCGACCGCTTCGACCTGTCGCGGGTGCTGTCCGACGTCGGACGCACGATCAGCTATCGCGTCGATGCCGGGCTGCGGACCGCGTCCAACGCGCTGCCGCGGCGCGGGATGTCGGCGATCCGGCGGCGTCCGCGCCGACCGCTGGACGAGGGCGTCATCGAGTACGCCGGTGAGATCGTCCTCGCTCGCGATGCCCGACCGCAGAGCGACCCGGCGCTGTTGCTGCGAGTCGCGGCGGCGTCGGCGGTCACCGGCCTGCCGATTGCGGTGTCGACACTGAGCCGGTTGGCCGATACCGCGCCAGAACTTCCCACACCCTGGCCGCGCGACGCGCTGGACAACCTCCTGGTCATGCTGACCGCAGGGCCGGACACCATTGCGGTCATCGAGACGCTGGACCGCACCGGGTTATGGGGTCGGCTGTTCCCGGAGTGGGGCGCGGTACGCGATCTTCCGCCGCGCGACGTCGTGCATATCTGGACCGTCGACCGTCACCTGGCCGAAACAGTCTCGCGGGCAAGGATTTTCACCACCCGGGTGGCCCGTTCCGATCTGCTGATCCTCGCAGCGCTGCTGCACGACATCGGTAAGGGACGCGACGCTGATCACTGCGTGCTGGGGGCTCAGCTGGCCACCCAGATCGGTACCCGGCTGGGTATGTGGCCGTCAGATGTCGAGATGCTGTCCAAGCTGGTGTACCACCACTTGTTATTGGCCAAGGTCGCGATCCGGCAGGACCTCAACGATCCGCAGACCATCGCCTCGGTCTGCGACGCGTTGGAAGGCGACCCGGTGCTGCTGGACGTGTTGCACGCTCTGACCGAGGCCGACTCGTTGGCCACCGGGCCGGGGGTGTGGAGCGACTGGAAGGCCTCGCTGGTCGGCGACCTGGTGCGGCGCAGTCGCATGGCGATGAACGGCCAGGCATTGCCGGAAGCCGACCCGCTCGAGCCCGAGTACATTGCGCTGGCCGCCGACCGCAAGGTGCACGTCGAGCTGCGGCCCGGTAAAGATCAGCGCCTCCACCATGCGGTGGTGATCGCCCCCGACCAGCGCGGGCTGCTGTCCAAAGCTGCCGGGGTGTTGACCCTGAATTCGCTTCGCGTGCATTCGGCGTCGATCAACATCGAGGACGGCGTCGCGATCAGCGAGTTCGTGGTGTCGCCGCACTTCGGCAGCCCGCCGGCCGCGGGCTTGCTGCGTCAGCAGCTCATCCGGGCCCTGGGTGGCCAGACCGACGTGTTGGACACCCTGGAGCAGCGGTCAGCCGATACGAAGCCCAAGCCGGTCGGCGACGCCCCGACCGCGGTTCCAGTGCACAACTCATCTGCGCCGCCGCGGATCTTGTGGTTCGAAGGCACGCCGGGGCGGCTGATCGTCGAGATCCGGGCGAACGACCGCCCCGGTCTGCTCGCGCTGCTCACCGGTGCGCTGGAGCGATCCGGGGTGGATATCGACTGGGCGAAGGTCAGCACGCGGGGGTCGATGGTCGACGACGTGTTCTGTATCGCGTTGCCCGCGCACAGCGGCGCCGCCAAGGCCGTTGGCGAACCCGGTTCAGGCACCCGATCGGCGATCGAGCATCACCTTTTGTCGGTCTTGGAAACGCACCCGGACGCGGCCGCGGTCTAACCAAGCTCGCGCGTGTGCAGCCAGGCGTCAATGCGTTGGGCGACGCCGGCCCAACCGGGCTCCTGCATCATGTTGTGTCCCATGTCGGGAAAGAATTCCGCATCGGTGTTGTATGCCTTTGCCGTGGCGCGCACCTCGGCGTTGGTGACCATGCCGTCGTCCGCGGCACCGAGGACCAGCATGGGCGTGCTGACCCGGGTGGTTCTCACCCGGCGGAACAGCGGGTCGACCAGGGACGCTCGCACCGCCTCGGGTTGGACGCGCGCGGCACACGATTCCACGATGTCGTCGGGCGTGTGGGCGCTGAACAGGTGCTCGCGGACCAGCGGCGTGGTGCCGATGAAGCCGGTCAGGTTGCCGACCGGCAGCGACCGCATGGAAATCCATGGGTGGCGGCTCCAGATGCGCGTCGCCAGCCCCAGCACGCCCTGCGGCGGCACCGATGCCACCAGGACGGCCGCTGGGGCGTCGTGGCTCTCGAGATAGCGTTGCACGACGAAGCCGCCCAGGGAATGAGCAATCAGCACCGGCTGGACACCGAGGCCGCCGGCCGTGGCACGGACGTCCTCGATGTAATCGGCGATCGAGCAGGCGTGGAATGGCTTGGCGGTGGGGCTGCCGCCGTGGCCGCGCAGGCTCAGCGCGACCGCGCGGTAACCGGCATCGGCGAAGTACTCCACAAAGTTGGCCCAGCACGACGCGGAATGCCAACCGCCGTGGACGAACAGCAGTGGCACCGGATGCGCGTCGTCGCAGGATCCCTTGTCGATCACCTCTAGCATGCGTCCATCCTCAGCCATCCGGCTAGGCTGGGCGGCGTGTTTGAATCGCTGTCCGATCGGCTCACCGGTGCCCTGCAAGGACTTCGCGGCAAAGGCCGGCTGACCGACGCCGACATCGACGCCACCACCCGCGAAATCCGGCTGGCACTGCTCGAGGCCGACGTTTCGCTTCCGGTGGTCCGTGCGTTCGTCGGTCGAGTCAAAGACCGCGCCAAGGGCGCGGAGGTGTCCGGCGCCCTCAACCCGGCCCAGCAAGTCGTCAAGATCGTCAACGAGGAACTGGTCGGCATCCTCGGCGGGCAGACCCGGCAGCTGGCATTCGCGAAGACGCCGCCGACCGTGGTGATGCTGGCCGGTCTGCAGGGCTCCGGTAAGACCACGCTGGCGGGCAAGCTGGCGCTTTGGCTCCGCGGCCAGGGCCACACACCGCTGTTGGTGGCCTGCGACTTGCAGCGACCGGGCGCGGTCGACCAGTTGCGCATCACCGGCGAGCGCGCCGGCGTCGCGGTGTTCGCGCCGCACCCCGGCACCTCGGCGGATGCCGAGGCCGATCAACAGGCCGGGCCGGCCGATCCGGTCGCGGTTGCCGCGGCTGGGCTCGCGGAGGCGCGCGCCAAGCACTTCGACGTGGTGATCGTCGACACCGCCGGGCGGTTGGGTATCGACGAGGAGATGATGGCCCAGGCTTCGGCCATCCGCGCTGCCGTCGATCCTGACGAGGTGCTGTTCGTTCTGGACGCGATGGTCGGTCAGGACGCGGTGGCCACCGCCCAGGCGTTCGGCGAGGGCGTGGGCTTCACCGGCGTGGTGCTGACCAAGCTGGACGGGGACGCCCGCGGTGGCGCCGCGCTGTCGGTTCGTGAAATTGCCGGTGTGCCAATACTTTTCGCCTCAGCTGGCGAGAAGTTAGAGGACTTCGACGTCTTCCATCCCGACCGGATGGCCAGCCGCATCCTCGGCATGGGCGATGTGCTGAGCCTGATCGAGCAGGCCGAGCAGGTCTTCGATGCGGAGCAGGCCGAGGCTGCGGCCGCCAAGATCGGATCCGGCGAGTTGACGCTGGAGGACTTCCTCGAGCAGATGCTGGCGATCCGCAAAATGGGCCCGATCGGCAATCTGCTGGGCATGCTTCCGGGCGCGGGTCAGATGAAAGATGCCCTGGCCGCCGTCGACGACAGCCAACTCGACCGGTTGCAGGCCATCATCCGCGGTATGACGCCGCAGGAGCGAGCCGACCCGAAGATCATCAACGCGTCACGCCGCTTGCGCATCGCCAACGGCTCGGGTGTGTCGGTGTCCGAGGTCAATCAACTGGTCGACCGTTTCTTCGAGGCGCGCAAGATGATGTCCTCGATGGTCAGCAGCATGGGCATACCCGGGTTGGGACGAAAGTCGGCGACCCGAAAGAACGCAAAAGGCAAGGGCAAGAAGGGCAAGAAGCGCGGGCCGACGCCGCCCAAGGTCCGCGGGCCGCTTGGCGCGGGCATGCCGGCCGGATTCCCCGACCTGTCCAACATGCCGCAGGGTCTGGACGAATTGCCGCCCGGGCTGGCCGATTTCGATTTGTCCAAGTTGAAATTCCCGGGTAAGTAGTGCCGCAACACGTTCGAGGGATCGGGCTACCCGACGAAGAACCCATCGAACTGTGGATCGTGGACGGCCGGATCAGCCGCGAACCGGTCGGCAATGCCGACACCATCTTCGACGGCGGCTGGATCATTCCGGGTCTGGTCGACGCGCACTGCCACGTCGGGCTGGGGCCCGGCGGCGCCGTCGAACTCGACGAGGCGATCGCCCAGGCCGAAACCGAGCGCGAGGCGGGCGCTCTGCTGCTGCGCGATTGCGGCTCGCCGATCGACACCCGCAGCCTCGACGATCGCGACGACCTGCCCCGCATCATTCGGGCCGGGCGGCATCTGGCCCGTCCCAAGCGCTACATCCCCGGCCTGCCGATCGATATCGAAGACGAATCGCAGCTCCCTGACGCGGTGGCCCTGCAGGCCCGGCGCGGCGACGGCTGGGTCAAGCTGGTCGGCGACTGGATCGACCGCGGCATAGGCGATTTGGCGCCGTTGTGGTCCGACGACGTGGTCAAAGCGGCGATCGATGTCGCCCACGCCCAGGGTGCGCGGGTGACCGCCCATGTCTTCGGCGAGGACGCACTGCCCGGACTGATCAGGGGTGGAATCGACTGCATCGAACACGGCACCGGGCTCACCGACGACATCATCGAGTTGATGGTCGAACATGGAACCGCCTTGGTGCCAACGCTGATCAACGTCGAGAACTTTCCCGGCATCGCCGACGCCGCCGGAAAGTATCCGACCTACGCCGCGCACATGCGCGACCTGTACGCCAACTGCTATCCCCGGTTGACCGCGGCCCGCGAGGCCGGCATACCGATCTACGCCGGCACCGATGCGGGCGGGATGATCGCCCACGGTCGGATCGGCGATGAAGTCGAGGCACTGACCCGCATCGGGATGACTCCCACCGACGCGCTCGGCGCCGCGTGCTGGGACGCCCGCGAGTGGCTCGACCGTCCGGGCTTGGACGACGGCGCTTCGGCAGACCTGTTGTGCTACTACGACGATCCGCGTTACGGCCCCGAGGTGCTGCACCGCGCGGACGTGGGCGTGCTCCGTGGGCAGCTGTTCTGAACGACCAGACCGGTTAGGGCTCGATGGAATTTGGGTCCAGTCGATCGGTCGGCACGCCATTGAGGTACGTAGCCACGCCGTTGCCCATGGAGAAGTCCGGCGGGTTGACGGTTATGAGGTTGAAGAACACATCCTCCCGCCGTACCTGAAGCTTCTCTTGTAAGTCGTCGACGACCGCCTTGTAGAACGCGGCTTTCTGCTCAGGACTCGCGACGTCGAGGAAGATCAGCTGAATGAAGATGCAGTTCTCAGACCGGTAGAGACCTAGGTAGTCGCGGTCGAAAAAGAAGTTCTCCGCCTTGTGTTCGGTGATGGTCTGGAATCGATCCTCGGGCACTCCCAGACATTCGATCATCTTGTCGTACACGACGTCTGCAATGGTGCGGCGGTATTCCGCCGACTTGCCCTCGATGAGGTCGATCCGAGCGAGCGGCATGACGGCAGTCCTTTCCAGCGCCGACGCGAGAACCGAAAATTGGACGGTCCTTCGGGTCAAAGCTTAGAGGTGAGGACCCTGTGCCCGGGTACCGGAAGTACCGGCTTCACGGTCTCTGTTAGAAACAGGGCTATGCCGATACCCGAATTCATCGTCGAACTTCGTCGGCACATCGGGCATGCGCCCTTGTGGTTGGCCGGGATCACCGCGGTGGTCATCCGCGATCAGCAGGTGCTGCTGATCCAACGGTCCGACAACCACGCATGGACGCCCGTCACCGGAATTGTCGAACCGGGGGAGAACCCGGCCGACTGTGCGGTCCGAGAAGTGTTCGAAGAGAGCGGTATCCACACGGTCGCCCGACGATTGGCCTGGGTGCACGTGACGCGTCCTATCGTCCATGTCAACGGCGACCACGCTCGGTACCTCGACCATGTATTCCGGATGGACTGGGTGGGCGGCGAGCCCTTCCCCGCGGACGACGAAAGCCTGCAGGCTCGCTGGTTCGATCTCGCCGATACGCCGGACCTGTCCGATGACATGCATCGGCGCATCGAGCTTGCGAGTGATGAGAATCTCAGTGCCCCAGCGATTTTCGATACAGTAAACGTGCTGGATTGATATGACAAGCGAAAACCGCAGTTAGGTTCTCGAGCGACCGCGGCGATCTAGACTTGGCTGATGGAATTGCGGCAGTTGCGATACTTCGTTGCTGTGGCCGATGAGCTGCACTTTGGTCGCGCCGCGCTGCGTCTGCACATCTCCGGTCCAGCTCTCTCGCAGCAAATCCAGGGATTGGAAAAGGCGCTGGGTGCTGAATTATTGATCCGAGACCGACGCAGCGTCCGGCTCACTGAGGCCGGCAGGTCGTTCTTGGACGACGCGCGCCGGATTCTCGCGCTTGCTGACGATGCCGAACAACGAGTGCGGCGCCGCGCTGCGGAAGCGAGCACGCTGCGGCTGGGCTACGTCAGCTGGTTGCCTGACAACATTCAAGCCTTGTTGGATCCCGCAGTGGCGCTGCGCCTTGACGAGTGGGTTTTACCCTCTCACACCCAAGCCGACCGGGTCGCCGACGGAAATCTGGATTTCGCGGTCGCTTGGATTACCGCAACAGACGTGAAGTCGCGCAATCTGACTGCACATCTGCTTCGTGCGGAACGACTTGAGGCGGTTTCCGCGGGAACAAACTCCGACATACCCGTGCGGGCGTCGGAAGTGCGCGTGCTGATTGACAGCGACGAATCGGCGTGGTCCTCGTGGAACCGATTCGGCATGGAATTTGCAGCGCAAGCGAACGGTCGCGTGACACGCATTGACGATGGTGGCATCACCGGGGCGGCGTTTTATGCGCACGTTCGGCGGATCAGGCGACCGGTCCTGGCTTCTCCCAAACGTCATACGGCGGCCAGCCCGCCGATATTGGGGCGTCGCCCGATCATTGATCCGGCTCCGCTGTGGACATGGTCGCTGCTGCACCGCGCTGATGACGATCGCCCGATCGTCCAACGGGTCGTTGACGCTTTGGTTGCCTTCGCTCGTAGCAGTCAGTGGACGACGCCGCCGGACGAAAGCTGGTGGACTCCGAACGACGACCCGCACCGCGCAGTTCTACTCGGCAACGCCTAGGTCCATCAACGTGCTGCGGACCACGTGACTCGGTCAGCGTCGAGCGCGAAGTTCAGCATCGCTGGGAAGTTCGACCAACCAGACTTAAGAAGTTGGTCGTGGACGCGATGGTTTCGCTGGATTTCAATGATGGCTTGATACACCTACAGGAAGTGAACTGGCCATGGCAGACGATCACGCGTCACATGCTGTCGACGAGCTGGCGGAATTCGTGGTCAGCGCCAACCAGACTGATTTGAGCGGTCGGGTGTCAGCCACCCTCAAACGAAACGTATTGGACACCATTTCTTGCGCCCTCGGCGCCCTTGACGGCGAACTGATTCCCGCCATTCGAGCGCATGCGGAACAGTTCAGCGGCCGCCCGACAGCGACATTCGTCGGCGGTGGTCGCGCCTCGGTTGACCAGGCGGCCTTCTTCAATGCGGTCCTGGTGCGCTACCCCGACCTGCTCGACACCTATCTCACTCCTGGAGGTCTCTGTCACCCAGCCGACAACTTCGGAGCAATCTTCGCTGTCGCGGAGCATGTTGGTGCCCGCGGAACAGACTTGCTGCTGGCTCTGGCGATCGCCTACGAAATTCAATGCCGTTTCAGCGCAGACGTTCCCGTTATGGCCCTCGGCTTGAACCATGCGCTGCAGCTAGCCATGTCCGTGGCTGCGGGTTCGGCCAAGCTGCTCGGGCTGGGCGTCGAGCGGACTGCCGATGCGATCGCCGCCTCCACCGTCGATAACGTGTCACTCGCCGCGGTGCACGCCGAGCCCGTGTCGACGTGGAAGGGCATCTCGCCAGCCATCACCGGGATGCGCGCGGTGTACACCACGATGCTCGTTAGTCGTGGAATCCGCGGCCCCCGTGCGCTTTTCGAGGGCCCGAACGGGCTCGAGCAGCTGTGTGGCCAACCCATCCACTTGCGCCCCCGCGACCGGTCACTGACCGCCGTCGAGCAAACCTACCTCAAGCAGTATTGCTCACTGATCCACGGCCAGGTAATCATCGACGCAACACTGGCACTTCGCGATGAGCACGCTATCACCGGGATCGATATCACCACAGTGACATTGGAGGTCTTCCGAGGGGCTTTCGATTTCGCCGGTGGCGGCCAATACGGCGACAAGTCCCATCCATGGACCAAGGAGCAGGCGGACTATAACCTGAAATATCTAGTTGCCGTCGCGCTGCTGGACGGCCAGGTGGGTCCGGAACAACTTGAGAGCAAACGTGTTCGGCGGGCCGATGTCCAGGAGCTGCTCACCCGGGTGGAGGTCGAACCCGCGCCCGACCTGACCGAGGCTTATCCCGCGCGGACGTCGGCACGGGTGCACATTGTCTGCAAAGACGGTCGGCACCTACACCGCGAACAATCGGACTTCGAAGGCTCACCCACGCGACCGATGTCGTGGGACCGTGTCGTGGAGAAGTTTCACTGGCTTGCCGAACCGTTCGCTGAACCCGCACTGCGTGGCGAAATAATCGACGCCGTCCAGCGACTCGACGAGATATCGGTGAATGAGCTTGCTGATCTTCTGGGCGCGGTCAGTCCGGAGGCACAGCGTCCGCGCACCAGGGGGCGACTGTGAGCATGCGTGACGGCCCGATCGACGCCCGAGGAGTCAGAATGCGCTTGCCGTTGCTGCCACCGGCTCAACTGGACGAAGTTCAGCGAAACCTTTACGAGGACATGCTCGATGTCATCGGGAAAAACTTCGGCGAAGTCGTGGCGCGGCGCAAAGACGGTGCCCTGATCGGCCCGTTCAACGGCTGGCTGCACTTCCCGGAGTTCGGCAAGCCCGCCTGGGCCTTCAACCGGGCGATGTGGGAGCACAGCGTGTTGCCCGCCGCGATCCACCAGCTCGTCATCCTGGTGACTGCAGCCAAATTCGGCGCCCGCTACGAGATATATGGTCACGAGTATTTCGCCCGGCGCGCCGGGCTTGCGCAGCAAAAGATCGCCACCGTTGTCGCCGGCGAACGTCCGACCGACCTTACCGACGACGAGCGCGTTGCCTATGACATGGCGGCCGCGCTGAACCGGGGCGGACCGCTGCCGGAGACGACGTACCAGGCGGTGCTCACAACCTTCGGAGACGTGGGCCTGGCCGAGATCGTTTTCCTGGTCGGATGCTTCTCGATGGTGGGCGTCACGCTCAATGCGTTCGACGCGTCGGTGCCGGGTCGCGAGGAGGGTCTCGACCCGGATTGAGAAAGATTGCGAGTACTCGCTATCTATGCTAGCTTGGCACCACCCCAACGATGCGGAGGACGATAGTGAGCTACGACGTGATCATTCGCGACGGATTGTGGTTCGACGGAACCGGCAGCACGCCGCAAACCCGCACGTTGGGCATCCGCGACGGCGTCGTGTGCACGGTGTCGTCGACTCCGCTGGACGAGACCGGCTGCCCCGAGGTCATCGACGCGAAGGGTAAGTGGGTCGTTCCGGGATTCGTCGACGTACACACGCACTACGACGCCGAGGTGCTGCTGGATCCCGGATTGCGCGAGTCGGTGCGCCACGGCGTCACCACGGTATTACTCGGCATGTGCTCGCTGTCGACCGTCTACGCCAATGCCGACGATGCCGCCGACCTGTTCAGCCGGGTCGAGGCGGTGCCGCGCAAATTCGTCCTGGGTGCATTGCGCGACAACAAGACCTGGTCGACTCCCGCGGAATACGTGGAGGCAATCGACGGCCTGCCGTTGGGCCCGAATGTCAGCTCGCTGCTTGGTCATTCGGATCTCCGAACTTCGGTGCTCGGCCTCGATCGCGCCACCACCCGCGACGTGGAGCCCACCGACGCCGAACTCGACAAGATGGCCGCGTTGCTGGACGACGCTCTCCAGGCCGGCATGCTCGGCATGTCCGGGATGGACGCTGCGATCGACAAACTCGACGGCGACCGCTTCCGCTCCCGAGCGCTGCCGTCCACCTTCGCGACGTGGCGAGAACGCCGCAAGCTGATCAAGGTGCTGCGCAAGCGGGGCCGGATTCTGCAAAGCGCGCCCAACGTGGCCAAAGCCGAATCCGGACTGCTGTTCTTCCTGGCCAGCAGCCCAATGTTCGGGCTGCGCAAAGCCGTTCGGATGAGCCTGCTGGTATCTGCCGACGCCAAGTCGATGCCGTTGGCGGTACACGTGTTCGGCCTGGGCACGCGGCTGATGAACTTTGTTCTGCGGTCGAAGGTTCGATTCCAGCACCTGCCGGTGCCGTTCGAGCTTTACTCAGACGGCATCGACCTGCCGGTCTTCGAAGAGTTCGGTGCGGGGACCGCCGCGTTACACCTGCGAGACCAGCTGGAGCGCAATGAGTTGCTGGCCGACACGGAATACCGTCGCAGGTTCCGTCGGCAGTTCGACCGCGTCAAGCTTGGACCGTCGCTATGGCACAAGGACTTTCACGAAGCAGTGATCGTCGAATGCCCGGACAAGACGCTGATCGGCAAGAGCTTCGGTGCGATTGCCAAGGAGCGAGGGCTTCACCCACTGGACGCGTTCCTCGATGTCCTGGTCGAAAACGGTGAGCGCAACGTGCGCTGGACCACCATTGTCGCCAACCATCGGCCCAAGCAGCTGAACAAGTTGGCTGCCGAACCGAGCATCCACATGGGCTTTTCCGACGCCGGTGCGCACCTGCGCAACATGGCCTTCTATAACTATTCGCTGCGGTTCCTCAAGCGCACGCTGGACGCCTACCAAGATGGACAGCCCTTCCTCACCATCGAACACGCGGTGCATCGCCTGACCGGTGAAGTGGCCGAATGGTTCGGTCTGGACGCCGGCACCTTGCGGGAAGGCGATCGCGCCGACTTCGTCGTGATCGATCCCGCCGGCCTGGACGACTCGGTGGATGCCTACCACGAGGAAAAGGTCCCGTTCTACGGCGACCTGAGCCGCATGGTCAACCGCAACGATGCGGCGGTGGTGGCGACGGGTGTCAACGGCGCAATTGTGTTCCGCAACGGCGAATTCCGCGACGGCTACGGGAAGACGGTGAAGTCCGGCCGCTACCTGCGGGCGGGCGCGCGTCGTCGACAACTCGCCGGCTCGAGCGCGTAGGTCACCCGATGGCAAGGACGCAGCAACAGCGCCGGGAAGAGACGGTGGCGCGTCTGCTCGAGGCCAGCATCGCGACGATCATCGAAGTCGGATACGCCCGGGCGTCCGCGGCGGTAATCACCAAGCGAGCTGGGGTATCCGTCGGCGCCTTGTTCCGCCACTTCGACACGATGGGTGACTTCATGGCCGCCACGGCCTACGAAGTGCTTCGGCGGCAACTGGATTCGTTCACCAAGCAGGTCGCCGCGATACCTTCTGACCGGCCGGCGATGGAGGCGGGACTGACAATCCTGCGAGACATCACCAGCAGCCCCACCAACGCCGTGCTCTACGAGCTGATGATCGCCGCGCGCACCGACGAAAAGCTCAATGCCACATTGCAAAACGTTCTCGAGCAATACACCAGCAAGATCTGCGACGCCGCGCGCGCTTTACCCGGTGCCGACAGTTTGTCGCCGGACACGTTCCCGGTTTTGGTGGCGTTGTTGACCAACACCTTTGATGGGGCAGCGATGTTGCGAGCCGTACTACCGCAGCCCGACATCGAGGATCGGCGGATCGCCCTACTGTCGTCGTTGCTGAGCGGCATCGGCCTGCCGGGCTGACCGGCTAGCCGTCGGTGAGTTTCGCGACGGCGTCGTCCAGCCTTCGGCACACGCTCATCAGCTCGTTGATACCCAGCAACGTGAGTGGACGATGGGTGGCGGGCCCATCGGCGACCACGCAGAACGGGATGGACTCGCCAAGGTTGTCGCGGGTCTTCATCAGGACGCTGATGCCGGCCGAGCCGAGGAATTCGACCTTCAACAAGTCGACGATGAGGCCCTTCGGCTTTTTGGCGAGCGCGGAATCGATGGCCTCGGTGAGCCCGGGAGCGGTCAGCATGTCCACGCTGCCGCTCACGGCAACTACCGCCAGCCCCTCGACCTCCGACTCATGGGTGCTGAAGTCGTCTTTGTCGGATTGAGGTGGCGAACCAGATTCAGCATGTTGGTTTTCGGCCATCATCGATCTCTCACTCCTTACGGACACCTGCGTCGGCTACTAACGGTGCAGACGTCGTTGACAATGGCTGGCGACTCAACCCACGGACCCCCTGTCGACGTGTGTCGACCGAAACGCCGTGGGTACTCATATTGGACTCCTGTGCAATAAAATCCCACGGCATTGGAAGACTAGCCGAAACCATGGCGGGTGTCGTCTGAGACCTACAGTGCGCCGATCGCCGACTGGGGATTGAGCGCAAAGCCCCAGTCCAGCAGGCCGCCGGCCTGATCCCAGTACGTTGGTCCGCCCGCGCGCACCAGCCCGTACATCATGGCTACCACCAGGCGGCGGCCCCCGCGAGCCGCGGCGCCGACGAATGTCTTGCGCGCGGCGTCGGTGAACCCGGTCTTACCGCCGATGGCGCCCGGGTAACGCGTCAGCAGCTCGTCGTGGTTGGCGATCGGGTGGTCCCCGTTGTCGCCGGGGAACATGGCGGACGGCTCGGCGGTGATCTGAGCGAATACCGGGTTGGCCATCGCCGCGCGAAAGATGACGGCCAGATCGTGGGCTGTCGACCAGCCCGAGCCGCCCGGCCCATCCAAACCCGACGGGGTCGACGCATGGGTGTTCACCGCGCCCAGCGATGCCGCCTTGGCGTCCATCTTGGCCACCGTGGCGCCCGGGCCACCCAGCATGTGCGCCAGCGCGTTGGCCGCGTCATTACCCGACACCAGCAGCAGGCCGTCCAGAAGTTGGCGCGTCGTGTAGGTGCGGCCGGCTTTCACGCCCACACAGTTGCATTCGACCTGGCTGTCGGCTGGGTCGGCGACGACGGTCGAATCCAGGCTCAGCTCGTCAAGGGCCACCAGCGCCAGCAACACCTTGATGGTGCTGGCCGGTGGATGACGAAGGTTCTCGTCGCGGGCGGCCAGCACTTGACCGGAATCGAGGTCCGCGACCAGCCAGGTCTGAGCCGGCCCATCGGGGATGGGCACCGAACCGACCGGCTGCACGCCGGCGTCCGCCCAAGCAGTTGCATTGGTGCCGACAAGGGAGAAGACAGCCGCGACTGCGGCGAGCAGCTTCCGCATGGCCACGCAGCTTACCGGCCCGCGCCGCCTGTGGTTGACCTCGGAGGTGTTCAATCGAGCCATGTTGAGCCATGCCGAAATCTCGGACCGGTTGGAAATCCAGCAGCTGATCGTCGATTACTCGACCGCGATCGACACGCGTCACTTCGACGGTCTGGACGCGGTATTCACCCAGGACGCCTACATCGATTACACGGCCCTCGGTGGCATCGAAGGCCGCTATCCGGAGGTGAAGGCCTGGTTGGCCGAGGTTCTGCCGAACTTTCCGATGTACGCGCACATGCTGGGCAATTTCTCGGTTCGCGTCGACGGGGACACCGCGTCGTCACGGACGATTTGTTTCAACCCGATGGTCCTCGGCGGCGAGAAGGAACAGATCATGTTCTGCGGCTTGTGGTACGACGACGAGTTCGTTCGCACCGCCGACGGATGGCGGATGACCCGCCGCGTGGAGACCAAGTGCTTCCAGAAAATCCTGTAGCAGCCGCGTTCGGAGTTAAGGCGAGCGGGCAGGCCCCAGAAATCGGGTGATTGCCAGGCAATTGATTTTCACCGCCGCTCGTATGGTGGCTATTAAGACCTTGTAAGCGCGCTGCTCTCTATGGCGTATCAAACACGCTCGTTGATAGCGTTTTGCTTCGTGCCACTCATCGGCGACTCAGCTGGAGCTGCGGAAGGTCGCCCCGGTGAGGTGAGGCCGGAGCTGCACGTGGCCGGGACCGTGGAGGTGCCGGCAACGGCGCCCGAGCAGCCGGCGCGTAAACCGAGACGACGACATCTCCTGCTCGATGTCTCCATCATCGGTGGCGTCGTCGTTGTCTACGTCCTATCGCTCCTCGGTTACCACTGGCTGGCAACCGCGCCGGGCCCGCTCCCCGAGCCGGTCTTGAACACCGCTGACGGCACGGTGGTTCTGGTGCGCTTCGAGCAGCTGCACACCGAGGCAAATCGCCTCGATGTGAAGGTGCTGGTGATGCCCGACGATTCGATGATCAACAAACGCTTCAACGTACTCAACACCGACACCTCGGTGCGGTTCTTTCCGCAGAACGACCTGGGAGACTTGCAGTACCCGGTGGGGAAGTCGCCCGCGCAGGTAGCCACCACCATCGAGGCCCACGGTGACGCGGGTGACTGGCCTTTCGACGCGTACAAAACCGACACCATCCAGGCAGATGTCCTGGTGGGGTCGGGAGAAGATCGCCGATACAAACCCGCCCGGGTCGAGGTGACCGGATCGCTGCAAGGCTGGGACATCCGCGCCACCCGGGTTGCTCGCAACAAGGGCGACCTAAATCGCCCGGACAGCGTAATCATCACCCTGCATCGGGCCAAGGGGCCGCTGGTCTTCGACCTGGGGATTTGTCTGGTCCTCATCACCCTGCCGACGCTGGCACTGTTCGTGGCTATTCAGATGCTGACCGCCCGGAGACAATTCCTGCCGCCGTTTTCCACCTGGTACGCGGCGATGCTATTCGCTGTGGTGCCGCTGCGAAACATCCTCCCCGGCAGCCCTCCGGCGGGTTCGTGGATCGACCAAGCCGTCGTGATCTGGGTGCTGATCGCGCTGGCGACAGCGTTGGTCCTGTACATCATCGCCTGGTACCGGTACTCCAGTTAGTCCAGCCCGGGTCGCGTGGGCCAGGTTCTCTACTTCCTTGCCTGTTCGGAGTGGATTTCTGACTTCAGGCCCGGCTCTGGCACAATAGGCGGCTGTCCGCCGCGCGACCCGTCGTTTGCGCGATGCTTGTTCGGCGGTCACACACGCGAGGCAAAACCGGATCCGGGCATCCCGCCCGAATCGCTGAATTGCAGCGTGACATCCGTAGGAGAATTGCTTAACCATGGCTGTAAAGATCAAGCTCACCCGGCTCGGAAAGATCCGCAATCCGCAGTACCGCATCGCAGTCGCCGATTCGCGGACGCGCCGCGAAGGCCGAGCAATCGAGGTCATCGGCCGGTACCACCCCAAGGAAGACCCGAGCCTGATCGAGGTCGACTCCGAGCGCGCCCAGTACTGGCTGTCGGTGGGGGCTCAGCCCACCGAACCCGTCCTGAAGCTGCTGAAGATCACCGGTGATTGGCAGAAGTTCAAAGGGCTGCCCGGGGCTGAGGGCCGGCTGAAGGTAGCCCCACCCAAGCCGACCAAGCTCGAGTTGTTCAACGCCGCCCTGGCTGCCGCCGATGGTGGCCCCGACACCGAGGCTTCGACGCCGAAGAAGAAGAAGGCTCCGGCGAAGAAGGCCGCCGCGGCGGACACCGCCGAGAAAGCGGACACCGCCGAGAAGGCCGACGACGCCGAGAAGCCGGCCGATGAGGCCGCGCCGGCTGCCGCCGGCGAGCAGGCCGAGCCCACGACCGAGAGCTGACCACCGCCATGAGCACCGTCGTCGTCGACGCCGTCGAACATCTGGTCCGCGGGATCGTAGACAACCCTGACGATGTACGCGTCGATCTGGTAACCAGCCGGCGTGGCCGGACCGTCGAGGTGCACGTTCACCCCGACGATCTCGGCAAGGTGATCGGTCGAGGTGGGCGCACCGCGACCGCGCTGCGCACCCTCGTTGCAGGCATCGGTGGTCGCGGCATTCGTGTCGACGTGGTGGACACCGACCAGTAGCGGAGAGCTCCCTTGGAGTTGACAGTCGGGCGCGTGGTCAAAGCGCACGGCGTCACCGGCGAACTCGTCGTCGAGGTTCGCACCGATGACCCAGAGCTTCGGTTCGCGCCCGGTGCGATATTGCGCGCCAAAGGTTCTGATCGCAGTGAGCGCAACTACACCGTTGAAACGGTCCGTGCCCACGGCAGCCGCCTGCTGGTGCGGTTATCCGGCGTCGCCGACCGTGACGCCGCCGACGCACTGCGGCGCAGCCTGTTCGTCGTCGACTCCGCGGACCTGCCGCCCATCGACGAGGCCGACACCTACTACGACCACCAGCTCGAAGGCCTTCACATGCGGACGATAGACGGTCGCGAAATCGGCGTCGTCGCTGAGGTTTTGCACACCGCGGGCGGTGAGCTCCTGGCGGTCAACCGCGAACAGGGCGGCGAGGTGCTGGTGCCGTTCGTCGGCGCGATCGTCACGTCAGTCTCGCTAGAGGACGGTGTCGTCGAGATCGACCCGCCCGAGGGACTCCTGGAACTGGAGAACTGAGGGCGCAGCGTGGTGAGAATCGACGTCGTAACGATCTTCCCGACCTACCTGGATCCGCTGCGAGAGTCATTGCCGGGCAAGGCAATAGAATCAGGGCTGGTCCAGCTGGGCGTGTACGACCTCCGTCGCTGGACGCACGACGTGCACCGCTCGGTCGATGACTCGCCCTACGGCGGCGGCCCCGGGATGGTGATGAAAGCGCCGGTATGGGGCGAGGCGCTCGACGAGATCTGCTCGCCGGAAACGCTTCTCGTTGTCCCGACGCCTGCGGGCGCACTGTTCACGCAGTCAACTGCGCAACGCTGGGGCAGCGAATCGCATCTGGTGTTCGCGTGCGGCCGTTACGAGGGAATCGATCAGCGGGTCATCGACGATGCGGCTACGCGGATGCGAGTCGAGGAGGTGTCGATCGGAGACTACGTCTTGCCGGGCGGGGAGTCGGCGGCGCTGGTCATGATCGAGGCGGTGCTGCGTCTTCTGCCGAACGTGTTGGGTAATCCTCTTTCGCACCAAGACGATTCGCATTCCGACGGTGTGCTGGAAGGCCCGTCGTACACCCGGCCGCCGAGCTGGCGCGGGCTTGAGGTCCCCGAGGTGCTGTTGTCGGGCGACCACGCTCGCGTGGAGGCATGGCGGCGGCAGACCGCGGAGCAGCGCACCCGCGAACGCCGCCCCGACCTGTGGCATCGGGATCGGGGCTAGGCGCCGATCCGCCCGGACGGAAACATCGTCTTGACGGCTGCAGTGATCGTTTCGCGCGCGGTCGCGTCGTCCGAGGACTGCAGCGACTCGATCACCATGACGTATCGCCGGTCCGTGCCGATGATGCCCGTCGACAGATGCATCCAGCTGCTGCCGTCCATGCAGCACATCCATCCCTGCTTGACGGCGACGGGTTCGGCGAAGAGCCCGTCGGGAATGCCGAACCGCTGCGGGTAGCCGTCGGCCGCGGTAGCCGTCGAGCCGGCCAGGTCGTTGAGGATGATCTCCGCGCGCTCGCCGGACAATCCACCGGACCCGCTGAGCAGCCTGTCGTAGTAATGCACCAGATCCGAGGCCGAGCTCATGGTGTCCCACCACTGCCCGTCGCTGGGCGGCGTGGTCGACGTCAACCCGTAGCGGCCGGCGACGTCGTTGATGATCGCCTCCCCGCCGCGCGCGGCCCAGAACGCCTCCGCGGCGTCGTCGTCGGAGGACCGCAGCATGCTGTCCAGCGCCTGGCGGTCTGCTGACGACAGCGGCGTGCTTGCTTCCTGTGCCAACACATCGTCGGCGATGAAGAGCTTCGCGACGGACGCGATCCCGACCAGCTGGTCGTTGCCGTTGGACAGCATCTGGCTGGTGACCCGGTCCAGGACGGCGATCGAGATGGTGGCGCCGTCTGCGACGGCAGCGTCGGTGGCCTGCGCGATCCGGGCCGGCAACCCGTCGAACGCGGCGGCAGGTGGTGACTCAGGAGCATGGACCGCGGGTTGCGGGACGTCGGGCGAGCCATACACCTTTGCGCAGCCGGTCGCCCACACCGTCAGCACTGCCGCGGTGGCGATCAGCCGCAGCAGCGGCCGGGTTCGCTTGGTCATTTCACGGTCATGTGTACCATTTGCCCACGTCACGATCGGGTCAGCCGCAGCGGCGATTCGCCGCGATTTCGCTGCGTGGGCCCGATCTGGCACAATTGACCAGTTGTCTCCAGCGGTTGTCGGCCGGACGGTCCGCTGCCGCCTACCGTGAGACACACCCAGATGCCCGAACCCATCGGCTAGGTTGCCTGCTCACTGTTCGCAGCGGTGAGCAGCAGCACGCAGCCGCGACCGCAAGGAAGTGTCTTCCGACATGAACACGCTGGACTTCGTCGACAAGACGTCGCTGCGCGACGACCTCCCGGCCTTCAACCCCGGTGACACGATCAACGTCCACGTGAAGGTCATCGAGGGCGCCAAGGAGCGTATCCAGGTGTTCAAGGGCGTCGTTCTGCGCCGCCAGGGCGGTGGGGTTCGCGAGACCTTTACCGTCCGCAAGGAGAGCTACGGCGTCGGCGTCGAGCGGACCTTCCCGGTGCACTCGCCCAACATCGACCACATCGACGTTGTGACGCGCGGCGACGTTCGTCGCGCCAAGCTCTACTACCTGCGCGAGCTGCGCGGTAAGAAAGCCAAGATCAAGGAAAAGCGCTGATTTCCGGCGCGGTCGGCGTTTCTGTGGCGGCCCTGCCGATTTGCCCGGCGATGCTGACTACGCTGAACCCGTGACTGAACCGACCGGCCCGCCTGAGGGTCAACCCAATTCCGGTCCGGCCGATCCAGAAGTCGCGACAAGCGCCCCGCCGGTAGCGGAGCCGGATTCGGCTGACCCGGACGAGCGCGCCGACAAAAGGCGCGCGGCGCTACGGGAAACGGTGATCCTGGCCGTCATCGCATTGGTGCTCTACTACGTCATGTTGACGTTCGTGGCCCGTCCCTACCTCATCCCGTCGGAATCGATGGAACCCACGCTGCATGGCTGCTCGGGCTGTGTCGGCGACCGGATCATGGTCGACAAGGTCACTTTCCGCTTCGGCTCGCCGCAGCCTGGTGACGTCATCGTGTTCAAGGGACCGCCGCCGTGGAACATCGGTTACAAATCCATCCGTTCGCACAACGCTCTGATCCGCTGGGTGCAAAACGCGTTCTCGTTCATCGGGTTTGTGCCTCCTGACGAAAACGACTTGGTCAAGCGCGTCATCGCGGTGGGCGGCCAGACCGTGCAGTGCCGCAACAACACCGGGCTGACGGTCGACGGCAAGAAGCTGACAGAGCCGTATCTCGACCCGGCGACGCTGAACGCCGATCCGGCTGTCTATCCGTGCCTGGGGCCCGAATTCGGGCCCGTCAGCGTTCCGCAGGGGCGGCTATGGGTGATGGGGGACAACCGCACTCACTCGGCGGACTCCCGCGCCCACTGCACCAGCACCCCTGGCGACGCCATCAACGGACTGCTGTGCACGGGTGATCCCATGGCCGGCACGGTGCCGGTCGGCAATGTCATCGGCAAGGCGAGATTCATTGTGTGGCCGCCCTCGCGGTGGGGTGCTGTGCGTGCGGTGAATCCTCAGCAGAATCACTAGGCCATGGCCACGACCTGGCCGCCGCGGACGGTGATCCGCAAATCGTCGGGCCTGCGCACCCTGGAGGCCGCCCTGTACCGCAGCGGTCTCGGGCCGGTGGCCGGCGTGGACGAGGTCGGTCGCGGGGCGTGCGCGGGGCCACTGGTGGTGGCCGCCTGCGCGCTGGGGCCAAGTCGATTGGAAAGCCTTGCTGCTCTTGATGATTCGAAAAAGCTCACCGAGAAGGCACGGGAGAAGCTCTATCCGCTGATTTGCCGCTACGCGCTGGCGTACCACGTGGTGTTCATCCCGTCGACCGAGGTTGACCGCCGCGGCGTGCATGTGGCCAACATCGAAGGCATGCGCCGGGCGGTGGCGGGATTGTCGATTCGCCCGGGTTACGTGCTCAGCGACGGCTTCCGCGTACCAGGGCTGCCCGTGCCGTCGCTGCCGGTTATCGGAGGCGACGCAGCGGCGGCGTGCATCGCCGCGGCCAGCGTGCTGGCCAAGGTCAGCCGGGACCGGCTGATGGTGGCGATGGAGTCCGATCATCCGGGCTACGGCTTCGCCGTGCACAAGGGCTACAGCACCCCGGGGCATTCGGCGGCGCTCAACGAGCTCGGGCCCTGCTCGGAGCATCGGCGTTCGTTCATCAACGTACGGCGGGTGGCGTCCGGATGGAGTACCGAGATAGTGGCGGAGTGCGCACCGGGTCAGCAGAATGAAAATGGGTGGGGAAAGATGGAGTCCGCCAATCAACCGCGGGACGGAGAAGGACGGCTGAGCTGATGAGTGCCGAAGATCTCGAAAAGTATGAAACCGAGATGGAGCTCTCGCTGTACCGCGAATACAAGGACATCGTGGGGCAGTTCAGCTACGTGGTGGAAACCGAGCGGCGCTTCTATCTGGCAAACAGTGTCGAGATGGTTCCACGCAACGCCGACGGCGAGGTGTACTTCGAACTACGGCTGTCCGACGCGTGGGTATGGGACATGTACCGGCCGGCCCGGTTCGTCAAGCAGGTGCGGGTTGTCACCTTCAAAGACGTCAATATCGAAGAGGTTGAGAAGCCCGAGTTGCGGTTGCCGGAATAGGCTCGTCGGTCGACGCTAACGCTGCTCACTGCGGCCGAACATCGGCTTGCCGCGGCTTTCGATGACGGTTCGCGCTACGTCGGCGAGCTTGATGTTCAGATCTTGGGAGTACCGGCGCAGGGTGTTGAACGCTTCTTGCTCGTCCACACCATGCAGCATCATCAGCATCCCGACGGCCTTGCCGATCTCACGGTTGGACAGCAGCCCGCGCCGCAAGGTGGAGACGTCCTCGCCCGACGCGACCGCGTTGATGGCCACGCTGGCGAACGATGCCAGCACGATGGCCTGGCCGGCGGATTCGGTGTCGAAGACGTTCGGCTTGTCGCTGAAGAGGTTGAGCGCACCGGTTTTCCGCTTGTCGACCAGGATGCGGAACCCCATCGCCCCACGTACGGGGGTCTCGGCAACCATTCGGGCCGCCAACTTGGACCACTCCTTCGGCGTGGTTAGGTCGGTTTCGATCTGCGGGGTTTCTTCCTCGATCGCATCGACGCAAGGCCCGTCGCCGGCCGCTCGTTCCATGTCGTCGATTTGCTGCGCGATGCTGTCGCTGGCGCCGACCGTTACGTAGCGACCGTCGCGGCGCACCAGCAAGCTGGCGTGATCGCATCCGTTGACCACCAGCGTCGCAGCAACGCAGATCGCGGCGTAAATCTGACTCGATTCCGAGCCCTGATAGATGATGTCGGCCAGCGCCGAGAAAACCGTGCC